>CALAMX010000015.1 GCA_937925755.1 uncultured Burkholderiales bacterium | reverse complement strand
TTCAATGGCCACAAGCTGCTCGCCGCGGTACCGGAGTGCGGCATGGCACTCGCCAAGCTGCGCATCAACCCGGGTAACGTCGGACGCGGGGCCAAGCGCGACGAACAATTCGCACGATTGATCGAGTTCGCCTGCCGCCATGACAAGCCCGTGCGCATCGGTGTGAACTGGGGCAGCCTCGACCCGGAGCTGCTGGCGCGCATGATGGATGAGAACGCCCGCGCCGCGCATCCGCTCGAGGCCGACGTGGTCATGCGCCATGCCGTGGTGGCCTCCGCCCTGGAGTCCGCCGCCCGTGCCGAGGCGCTGGGCCTGCCGGGCGAGCGCATCATCCTGTCGTGCAAGCTCTCCGGCGTGCAGGACCTCATCTGGGTCTATCGACAGCTCGCAGCACGCTGTGACTATGCCTTACACCTGGGGCTCACCGAGGCGGGCATGGGCAGCAAGGGGATCGTCGCCTCCACGGCGGCCCTGGCCGTGTTGCTGCAGGAGGGCATCGGCGACACCATCCGCGTGTCGCTCACACCGCGCCCAGACGAACCGCGCACGCTCGAGGTGCAGGTGGCGCAGGAGATCCTGCAGGTGATGGGTATCCGCGCCTTCACCCCGCTGGTGACCGCCTGTCCCGGCTGTGGCCGCACCACCAGCACCTATTTCCAAGAGCTGGCGCACCGTATCCAGACCTGGCTGCGTGAGCAGATGCCGGTATGGCGCGGCCGCTATCCAGGGGTGGAGACGATGACCGTGGCGGTGATGGGCTGTGTGGTCAACGGCCCCGGCGAGAGCCGGCACGCCAACGTCGGCATCAGCCTGCCCGGCACTGGAGAGACGCCGGTCGCGCCCGTCTACGTGGACGGTGAAAAGACCGTCACCCTCAAGGGGGAGCGCATCGCCGAGGAATTCCAGGCCATCGTCCAGGATTATGTCGAGCGAAAATACGGGGGTCAGAGTTCCGGGCCTTAAGTACGGTCGAGGTCGGTTGCATCCCGCCGACTCGCCCTTGACGGTCACTCACATCTTTTTTCTCTTTTTTCTCGCAGCGCTTCTCTACCCATCATCCATGTCACCCGAGCAGCTCGTCCGCCCCGAGATCCTGCGCCTGGCTGCCTACCACGTCGCGGATGCGCGCGGCATGGTCAAGCTCGACGCGATGGAGAACCCTTACCGCCTCCCTGCGCAGATGGCCTCTGAGCTGGGTGCGTTGCTCGCCGAGGTGCCCATCAACCGTTATCCAGACCCACAGGCCGGGGCTTTGCGCGCGGCGCTAAGGCGGGTCTTTGCCATACCGGATGGGCTTGCGCTCATGCTGGGCAATGGTTCCGACGAGCTGATCCAGATCCTCGCCCTCGCCCTTGCGCGGCCGGGGGCGGTGCTGCTGTCGGTGGAACCCTCCTTCGTCATGTACCGACTCATTGCCGAGTTCACCGGCATGCGCTACGTCGGCGTGCCGCTCACGCCCGACTTCGCGTTGGACGAGGCGGCCCTGCTCGAAGCGATCGCGGCAAACCAGCCGGCCTTGATCTTCCTCGCCTATCCCAACAACCCGACCGGCAACGCCTTTGACGCCGCGGTAATGGATCGTGTCATCCGCGCCGCACCGGGGCTTGTCGTCGTGGACGAGGCCTATCATGCCTTCGCCGATGGGCTGTCTTTCCTCGAGGCCGTCTTGCATTACGACAATCTGCTGGTCATGCGCACGCTGTCCAAGCTGGGCCTTGCCGGCTTGCGTCTGGGCTACCTCGTCGGCCGCCCCGAGTGGATCGATGAGTTCGACAAGCTGCGCCTGCCTTATAATGTCAACGTCCTGACCCAGCGCGCCGCGACCTATGTCCTGGAGCACCTGCACGTGCTTGAGGCGCAGGCCGGCCGCATCGTGGCCGAGCGCGGGCACCTGGCTGCTGCGCTTGGCGCGCTGCCTGGTGTTCGCGTGTATGACAGTCGGGCCAATTTCCTGCTCGTGCGCCTGCCTGCGGCGAGCGAGGTGTTCGAAGGATTGAAGCGACGTGGTGTGCTGGTCAAGAACCTCGCTGGAACCCACCCCTTGTTATCCGACTGTCTGCGGGTGACGGTGGGCACGCCCGAGGACAACGCGCGCCTCCTCGCAGCCCTCGAAGCCGAATTGGAATTACACGCATGACTTCTCCCCGTAAAGCGGCGGTAAGCCGCAATACCCTGGAGACCCAGGTCAGGGTCCAACTCGATCTCGACGGCAGTGGTAAGGGCCGGTTCGCGATCGGCGTGCCCTTTCTCGAACACATGCTTGACCAGGTGGCCCGCCATGGCCTGATCGATCTGGAGATCGAGGCGCGCGGCGACCTGCACATCGACGCCCACCACACCGTGGAGGACGTCGGCATTACCCTGGGCCAGGCCGTGCGCCAAGCAGCGGGTGATAAGCAAGGCATACGCCGCTATGGACATGCCTACGTGCCGCTGGACGAGGCCCTTTCTCGCGTCGTGGTCGATTTCTCGGGGCGGCCGGGGCTGGAGTTTCACGTCAACTTCACCCGTGCAAGGGTCGGGGACTTCGATGTGGATCTGATCCGTGAATTCTTCCAGGGCTTCGTCAACCACGCCGGGATGACCCTGCACATCGACAACCTGCGCGGGCTCAACGCACACCACCAGGCCGAGACCGTGTTCAAGGCCTTTGGCCGCGCTTTGCGCATGGCCCTGGAGCCAGAGCCGCGGTTGGGGACGGCGGTGCCCTCGACCAAGGGGAGCCTGTGAGCGCACCCGACATCGCCGTCATCGATTACGGGATGGGCAACCTGCATTCGGTGGCCAAGGCACTGGAACACGTCGCGCCTGGGGCACGGGTAGTCGTCACAGGCAACCCTGACACCATTCAGCGCGCCGCACGCGTAGTCTTCCCCGGTCAAGGTGCCGCGCCCGACTGCATGGCCGAGATCAACGCCCTGGGCCTGCGCGAGGCCATCCTCGAGGCGGCGCGCGAGAAGCCCTTTCTCGGCATCTGCATGGGCCTGCAGGTCCTGTTCGAGGCGAGCGACGAGGGGCCGACTGCCTGTCTGGGGGTCTTGCCGGGGCGGGTGGTGCGCTTCGCCGAGGAGCTGCGCGATGCTTCGGGCCAGCGGCTCAAGGTGCCGCACATGGGTTGGAACAACGTCCGCCAGGTTGCACACCCGCTTTGGCAAGGCATCGTCGATGGGGCGCGCTTCTATTTCGTGCACAGCTATTACGTGGTGCCGCGTGACCCCACGCTTGCCGTGGGCTATGCTGCCTATCCGCAGGAATTCGTTTGCGCCTGCGCCCGTGCCAATATCTTCGCCGTCCAGTTCCACCCGGAGAAGAGCGCCCGCGACGGCCTGCAACTGCTCGCCAACTTCGTCCGCTGGGACGGCAAGAGTGACTGATCCCTGACTTCTGATTCTGCACGCCCGAATCATGCTCATCATCCCTGCCATCGATCTCAAGGACGGTCATTGTGTGCGCCTCAAACAGGGGGAAATGGCCACCGCCACGGTGTTCTCCGAAGACCCGGCGGCGATGGCGCGCCGTTGGCTCGACGCTGGTGCGCGCCGGCTGCATCTGGTCGATCTGAACGGCGCCTTTGCCGGCAAGCCGGTCAACGAGGCAGCCATCCAGGCCATCATCGCCGAGGTCGGCGATGAGATCCCGGTGCAACTGGGCGGTGGCATCCGCGATCTCGACACCATCGAACGCTACCTCGACGACGGCATCACCTATGTCATCATTGGCAGTGCCGCAGTGAAAAACCCCGGCTTTCTGCACGATGCCTGTAACGCCTTCCCCGGCCACATCATCGTCGGCCTCGACGCAAAGGACGGACGCGTGGCCGTAGAAGGCTGGTCCAAGGTGACCCATCACGAGGTGATCGACTTGGCGCAAAAGTTCCAGGACTATGGCGTGGAGGCGGTGATCTACACCGATATCAGCCGCGACGGTATGATGAGCGGCGTCAACATCGAGGCCACCGTGAAGCTGGCGCGGGCGCTGACCATCCCGGTCATCGCCAGCGGGGGGATCACCAACTTGGAGGATGTGCGTCGGCTGTGCGCCGTGGCCGACGAGGGGATCATCGGCGCCATCACGGGCCGCGCCATTTACGAAGGTACGCTCGATTTCGCCGAGGCCCAACGCCTGGCCGACGAGCTTTGCGCCGACTGATGCCTCCGATGACGACCGGCATCCGCGCCGTGCGCGGCATGAACGACATCCTCCCAGGCGAGACCGCGCACTGGGTACGCCTCGAGGCCCATGTGCGCGCCTGGCTTACCGCCTACGGTTACCGCGAGATCCGCACGCCCATCCTGGAACACACCGGTTTGTTCCAACGCGCCATCGGCGAGGTCACCGATATCGTCGAGAAGGAGATGTACACCTTCATCGACGCGCTCAACGGTGAGAGTCTGACCTTACGACCCGAGGGTACAGCCAGTTGCGTGCGTGCCGCCATCGAACACAACCTGTTGTTCGACGGGGGCAAACGGCTGTGGTACATGGGTCCGATGTTTCGCCACGAACGGCCCCAGAAGGGGCGTTATCGCCAGTTCCACCAGGTGGGGGTGGAGGCCATCGGCTTCGCCGGTGCCGAGCTGGACATCGAACACCTGCTCATGACCGCGCGGTTGTGGCGTGAGCTCGGTCTGGCGGACGCGATTCACTTAGAGATCAACACCTTGGGGGGAGCCGAAGCGCGCGCCCGCTACCGGGCCAAGCTGATCGCCTACTTCGAGGCCAATCGCAATGCCCTCGACGAGGACGCACAGCGCCGCCTCTACAGCAACCCCCTGCGTATCCTCGACAGCAAGAACCCGGCGATGCAGGCATTGGTCGCTGAGGCTCCCCGTTTGCTGGATGAACTCGATACCCCGGCGCGCATGCATTTCGATACGGTTTGCCAGGGGCTTGCCGACGCCGGTATCCCTTATCGCGTCAACCCCAGGCTCGTGCGGGGACTGGACTACTACAACGATACCGTGTTCGAATGGGTGACCGACCGTCTGGGCGCCCAAGGCACGGTCTGTGCCGGCGGCCGTTATGACACCCTGGTCGAGCAGCTCGGCGGCCGCCCCGCGCCGGCCTGCGGTTTCGCCCTGGGCGTCGAGCGTCTGCTGGCGTTGCTGGCAGACACTGGCTGGGGTACCGAAGAGACGCCGGCCGACGCCTATATCGTGCATGTCGGGGCAGCCGCCACCCGTTTCGCCCTCGAGATTGGAGAGCGCCTGCGCGATGCGGGCTTGAACGTCGTATTGCATGGCGGTGGCGGCAGCTTCAAGGCGCAGATGAAGAAGGCCGATGCCAGCCGCGCACGCTATGCCGTTATCATCGGCGAGGACGAGGCGGCGGCTGGAGAATTGAGCCTCAAACCCCTGCGGCAGGCCGGCGAGCAGCAGCGCATCGGCATCGAGCGTGCGGCCGAGCTGCTCAAGGCATCCCGCCCATGCCGCCACTCCCAACCCTAGGAATGCACATGGCACTCGACCTGGAAGAGCAAGAAAAACTCGACGAACTCAAGGCGTGGTGGAAGCACAACGGTAAGTGGGTGGTCGCCGCCCTTGTCGTCTTCCTCCTCACCGTGGCCGGCTGGCGCGGTTGGCAGACCTGGACCCAACGCCAGGCAGTCGAGGCCTCGCAATTGTTCGATCGCGCTATCGAGGCAGCGATCATGAACGATGCGAAGGCGGTGAAGGATATCACCGGCCAGATCATGGAAAACTATCCGCGCAGCGCCTATGCTGCGCCGGCGGCCTGGCTCGCCGGCCGGGTCAATTTCGATGCCGGCGACCTCAAGAGCGCGCAGGCGCAGTACCGTTTTGCCCTGGAGCGGGTACGCGACGCCAGTCTGCGCGACCTGGCGCGCTTGCGACTCGCCGCTGTCCTTATGGAAGGTCAGGATTATGCCGGCGCTCTAGCTCTGCTCAACGAGGCGCATGCTGCTACCTACAAAGCCCTTTATGCCAATCTCAAGGGCGACGTGCTCATCGAGCAGGGCAAGCCGCAGGAGGCACGTGCGGCCTACCAGGAGGCCCTCAAGGCCATGGACGCAAACAGCGCCCTCAGACCCCTCGTGGAGATCAAGCTGGATGCGCTCGGGGGGTGAGGCCGGCATGAACGTCCTAACCGATCGCCGCTGCTTGCGGCGCCTGGCCCTTTTTGCCAGCCTGCTGTCCATGGTGGGATGCAGTACGGTGGGGAGCTGGTTCGGGGGGGCGGCGCCCAAGGTCAAACCGGCCGAGCTCCC
>CALAMX010000014.1 GCA_937925755.1 uncultured Burkholderiales bacterium | reverse complement strand
TTTGTCGCAGACACGAAGCCGGGCGCTGTCCTGGGCCGGCAAACGGGCACGTAGCGGTCTCAACACCTGGGTGAGCGCGAACGAAGGCAAAATCGCCGGCATGATCAGGCTATTGCGAAACGAATCGAGCGGTCAACCGAGATTTTTAGGTTCATTTCTCTGATCAGAGCAGCCCGTCCTTGGAAAGGCCCTTGCGCCGCAGGATACGGCGCAGTGTGTGCAAGGCCTCGATTTGGATCTGCCGCACCCGCTCGCGTGTCACGCCGAGATGGTCGGCGAGTTCCTCCAGGGTGGCCACGTCCTGGCCGTTGAGGCCGAAACGCCGTTCGATCACCCAGCGGTGTTTGTCCGACAGCTCCTCCAGCCATTCGTGGACGTAGTGTTCGATCTCGGCCGCCTGCAGCATCTGCTCCGGTAGCTCGGAATTCTCGTCAGCGATGGCCTCGCCGATCGACAGCGAAGGGTCGATCTCCAGCGGTGCGTCGAGTGAGGCCACGCGGTCGTTGAGTTGCAGCACCCGCCGCACCTCCTCGACCGGCCGTCCGGTCAAGTGCGCGATTTCCTCGGGTCCGGCATCGGGCACGCCATGCATCTCCAGGTGGCGTTGGGCGCGCAGAAAGACGTTGAGCTCTTTGATCACGTGCACTGGCAGCCGGATGGTGCGCGACTGGTTCATGATGGCCCGCTCGATGTTCTGGCGGATCCACCAGGTGGCATAGGTGGAAAAGCGGAAACCGCGCTCCGGCTCGAATTTCTCCAGGGCATGCATCAGGCCGAGATTGCCCTCCTCGATCAGGTCCAGCAGCGACAGCCCGCGATTGATGTAATGCTTGGCGATGTTCACCACCAGGCGCAGGTTGTGCTGGATCATCTGCTGCCGCGCCTCGAAGTCACCCTGCCGCATGCGGCGGGCGAGATCCTTCTCCTGCTCGGGGGTGAGCAAGCTCTCGCGACCGATCTCGTTCAGGTAGAGCTGGGTGACGTCGTGCAGCTCTTCGTAGGAATGTTCCGCCTCGGCTGCGTTCTGGACGGGCTCCTGGTCCAGAAGCTCCTTGATCGGGGGCTCCATGTTTGGCTCGAGCTCATTGTCTTCCACGTCGCGCGGCTCCTCGACTCAACCCGGCAGGTAGTTCTTGGGGTTCACCGGTCTGCCATATTCCCGGATCTCGAAATGCAACATCGCCCTGTCGGCATCACTGTCGCCCACCACGCCGATCGTTTGGCCCTGGACGACACGCTCACCCTCGCGAACGTCGATCCTGGCCTGATGCGCGTAGACGGACAATAGCGCCGGACTGTGACGTAGGATCGTCAGTTTACCGTAGCCGCGCAGCGCCTGTCCTGCGTAAACGACCACTCCGTCGGCGGCAGCACGTACCGGGCTGCCGTAAGGCGCGGCAATGCGTAGGCCCTTGCGTCCGCGCTCCGGATCGAAGTCGGCGATCACCCTGCCCTGCACCGGCCAGACCCAGCGTACGGAATCCTGCACTGGCAAACTGGACACCGTTGCCGAATTCGTCGTCTGCCCAGGCGGATAGAGTCTGAGGCGAGTTCCGGCCCGCAGGCGTTCAGGATCTTTGAGACCGTTCCAGCGTGCGAGGTCGCGATAATTCAGACCGCGCTCAAGGGCGATGCGGTAGAGATTCTCGCCAGGTTGTACAACATGGTAAGGCGGCAGACTCGCGGCAATGGGCGCATCCTCCCGCTTTGCGACGGGGGCTGGCGAAGGTGTGCTGGCGCAGCCCGCGAGGAGGACCGCGGCAAACAACGCACACGGCGGCATGTGTCGCGCGCTCCAGCCGAGCGACATGAGCAGGGTGCGTGCGCTGCTGGACTCGACGGTCGTTTTCAGGCGACGCCAGAGACTAGGGGGACGAACTTAACTGTCTCCAGCGCCTGCTCCACCACACCCTCCTCACGCTTCTCGACCAGTGTCAAACGCTGGTCCTCGCCCAGTCCCACCGGCACGACCAAGCGTCCGCCTGGCTTGAGCTGGGCCGTGAGCTCGGGCGGGATGAAGGGCATGGCAGCGGCGACGACGATGGCGTCGTAGGGGGCCTCGCGCGGATAGCCGCGGCTACCATCGGCGACCTTGACGAGCACGTTGCGGATACGCAACCGATCGAGATTGCTGCGCGCCATGCCCACCAGCTTGGCGATGCGTTCCAGGCTGATTACCTTCTTCGCCAGTCGCGAGAGCACAGCCGCCTGATAACCGCAGCCGCCGCCGATCTCTAGGACCTTGTCCAGGACCCTCCCCTGGCAGGCGAGCTCGCAGCTGCGCGCGACGGTGTAGGGGCTGGAGATGGTCTGACCCTCGCCGATCGGCAACGGGGTATCTTCGTAGGCCCGGCTCTGTAGCCCCTCCTGCACGAACAGATGACGCGGGATCTCGTTCATTGCCGCCAGGACCATGGGGTCCTTGATGCCTTCCTCGCGCAGACGCTCGACCATGCGCGCGCGTGTGCGCTGCGAGGTCATGCCGATACCATTGGGGTCGGTCATGCCGCGAGCCAATCCTCGATCAATCCCATCTGCGGATAGCGGGTCAGGTCGATCTGTAGTGGGGTGATGGAAATGCGGTTGTTGGCCACTGCGTGAAAGTCGGTTCCAGGGCCTGCGTCGGCAGCCTCGCCGGCCGCCCCCACCCAGTACATGACCTGATTGCGCGGATTGATGGTCTTGACCACGCTTTGCGCCTTGTGGCGCCGCCCCAGCCGGGTGACCTCGACCCCCTGAATGGCCTCAGCCGGGACGTCCGGAACGTTGATATTGAGCAGCAGGGATTCGCGGATCGGCCGTTCGGCGAAACGCCGCACCAAACCGGCGACGAAATCGGCTGCGCCCTGGAAGTTCTCTTCCTGTACGTTTGCCAGCGACACCGCCATGGCCGGGATACCGAGCAAAAAACCCTCGGTGGCGGCCGCGACGGTACCCGAGTATATGGTGTCGTCGCCCATGTTCGCGCCATGGTTGATGCCGGAGATCACCATCTCCGGTAACTCCGGCAACAGGCCTGTGACGGCCAAGTGCACACAATCGGTGGGGGTGCCGTTGACGTGGAAGAAACCGTTTGGCGAGCGGCGCACGGCAAGCGGCCGGTCCAGGGTAAGGGAGTTGCTCGCCCCGCTGCGGTCGCGCTCTGGCGCGACTACGGTCACCTCGTGTGATTGCGCCTTGAGCGTCGCCGCCAAGACGGCCAGGCCAGGTGCGAAATAACCGTCATCGTTGCTGAGAAGGATTCGCATTGGCCACGAGGTCGATGAGGATTAGTGGTCGGGGCGAGAAGATTCGAACTTCCGACCCCCTGCACCCCATGCAGGTGCGCTACCAGGCTGCGCTACGCCCCGACAAGCTGACCATTATACGACCTGAGCCTGTCGTCGTAAACTCTGCCTTTCACTCTGCCCCGCACCCATGGGCGGTTTCACGCCGGGTAAGGCAAGCGCTCCATCAGGTAGCACAGACAATCCTGGCGAATGATGCGGGCGTCGGTGGTGAGCATAGCGGGCATCAGGCGCCGGCGCAGCTGCAGCCTGCCATCCTGCCAGTCGAACAGGCGGCGGCCGACATCGGCACCGTGCTCGTCGGTCACCTCTAGGGCTGTGTCCAGGCCGGGGCGGATGCGGCCCAGGACGCTGCCCGCCGGCAACTCGTGGAAATTCAGCCGGTCCAGGTCGGCTGGGAAGACCACGTCTGCCTCGGCGGGCTCGAAACCGAAACTCACCGCCTCGGGCAGCCGCACCGTAGCGACGGTGTGATAGAGATCGATGTCGTGCGGGGCCACCGGGTGGCCAGGGAAGGCCGCCAGATTGAGACAGGCCTCGACGTAGTCCGCCGCATGGGACTCGCCGTGGGCAGTACCAGGCCGGCCACACTCGATGGTCACGGCTGGGCAGAGCTCGGCAAAGGCGGCGGATTGCACGCCCAGCGGACGCAGGAAATAGACCACGGTGCGCGAGAACAGGGTGGCGAGGTGGAGGAAGTGAGGCGCCAACCGGTTGACACAGGCGTAGTGCGGGTTGCGACCGGTATTGTTATGGATGTCGACACTGGCGAAGACCGCACGCGCCGCCATTGCCTCGGTGACCTGACGCATCAGTGCAGCCTCGGGCAGGTGCGGTTCGGGCGTACCCGGCCAGACCCGATTGTAATCCACTTGGCCATCCAGCCGACGCAGTCCGCGCCGCGCTGCCGCGACATTGCCGATGAATAGTGACAGCGCGCGCGGCAGACCGTGCACGCGGGCGCGGGCGAGGACCCGACGCATGGCCTCCCAACCGGTGTCCTCATTCCCATGCAGCAGCACGGAGACGAACAGGGGCTCGCGCCGGCGGCCTGGCAGGTGGATCAGGGTCGGGCCGTGCAGGACCTCATGCAGTTGGCTAGCGTCACGCTCCAGCAGACCCTCTGGCAAGTTTTCGAGAACGGTGAGCGGGGTCATACCGCCCACTCGTGCACGGGCGCGCCAGAACGCTGGTTTTCCAGGTAGTCGGCCATCAGCCGGGCCGGATCGTGGCCGCAGCGCGCCCAGTGCTGGATCAGCCAGACCGAGCCGGTCTGGCCGCTGGCCAAGCGGGCCTGCAGGATGCCCAGGGCGCGCTCGATCTCGTCGCCGCTGAGGCCCAGCGCAAACAAACCCTCTGCCGCCTGGGGAAGCAGGGCGCGCAGTAGCTGGCGCGCGGGATGGCGTACGCCATCGAGCCAGACGAGTTCGGCCTCGAGCCCATGGCGGGCGGCCTGATAAAAGTTGTCGCGCGCCGTGGCGAAATCGAGGTCGCGCTCCGGCGGTTGCCGGCGCTGTGCGAGGCTGTGTACCAATCCGAAGTACAAGGCGGCATTGGCCATCATGTCGATGAGCGTCGGTCCGCTCGGTAGCACGCGCTGTTCGATACGCATGTGCGCCTGGCCGGCTGCATCGAAGCCGATGAGCGGTCGCACCCAGCGCCAGATCGAGCCGTTGTGCAGACGCAGGTGCGGGAAGCGCGCTGGCGGTTCCGTCTGTGGCATGGGCAGGAGGACGGGGAAAAGCGCCAGGTTCTCCTCGAACAACTCGATCAGGCTGTCGCGGACATAACCACACCCGAACGACACCCGACGCGCCCGGGGGTCGGCGAGCCCGCCATAGCCGCCCAGCTCCACCGACTGCTCGAACAGCGGGATGCGGGTCTCGTGCCAAAGCCGGCGCCCGAACAGCAGCGGCGAATTGGTGGCGATCGCTAGAAGCGGTGCACAACAGATCAGGCTGGCGTTGTAATAGCGCGCGCTCAAGGCCTGCGGGATCTGCAGGTGCAGTTGGAAAGAGGTGGTGGCCGCCTCCAGCATCACGTCCGCGCGACCCAGATCGAGCGCCTCTTCCCCCTCGATATGGATGCGCAAGGGCAGGCCCGCCCGTTGCCGGATGACCTGTTCGTTCAAGACCACGTAGCGGTTCAGCGCCGACATGGTGGCCAAGGTCAGATCCCTTTCGCGTAGGGTCGGCGGTATACCGATGATGGCAAGCTGTGCGTCCATGCCATGGGCCACCGCCTGGGCGCGCTGCCACGTCTGGGCGAGCTCGGTTTCCAGCGCGGTGAGCGCCCCGGCGCCCAAGACCTGGGGCGTGCCGTTGATTTCGATGTTGAAGCGCGCAAGCTCGGGCACGACCATTGGGTCAGCCAGAGCCGCGAGATAGGGCTCGTTGATAGGGTAAGGTGCACCGGCATGATCCAGCAGCCATCCCTCCAGCTCGAAGCCAGCCACATAACGCTCATCCTGAAACCCACCCGCCTCGGTGAATGCCCGCAATCGCGCGGTCTCCTCCTGCAGATGCTGGCCAAAGCGGGCAAAGTCCGCAGGTGAGAAGACAGTGCGGGCGATCTCCTGACCCATGTGGCCCTCCATGCCATCCCGTGCTCTACAGGCTAGCACAGGCCGGTAGGCCCGCCAGGCCAGAGCCGACGGTGTTCGCTACGGTGCCAGATGCGATGCCATACGGCCCGTCATCAGGGGCTCAACAAATCGAGGATTTCTTTGAGCGCCTGCTTGATCTCTCGATACGACAGGCCGGGCGCGTTGGTTTGGGTCGAGGACTCACCGGTCTGCGCTTCGTTGAGCAGCCGGTTGCGCGCGCCGCTGATGGTGAAACCCTCCTCGTAGAGGAGCTCGCGTATGCGACGGATCAACATCACCTCGTGATGCTGGTAATAACGGCGATTGCCCCGCCGCTTGACCGGCTTGAGCTGGCTGAACTCCTGCTCCCAATAGCGCAGCACGTGCGGTTTGACCCCACACAGCTCGCTCACCTCGCCGATGGTGAAATAGCGTTTCGACGGGATGGGCGGC
>CALAMX010000013.1 GCA_937925755.1 uncultured Burkholderiales bacterium | reverse complement strand
ACAATTTCACGCGCCAGACTGGCATCCGCATCAACCGCATCGAGGGCAAGGAAGACGAGTTGTTCGAGCGCATCCGCCGGGAGGGCCCCGCCAGCCCGGCCGATGTCTTCCTGACGGTCGATGCTGCCCGCTTACAGGCGGCGGACGATGCCGGGCTGTTCGCACCGGTCAACTCGCGCGTGCTCAACAGCCGCATCCCGGAGCAATTCCGCGACCCAGAGGGCAACTGGTTCGGTTTTTCATACCGGGCGCGGGTCATCGCCTATGACCGCAGCAAGGTCAAACCGGAAGAGATCGCCAGCTGGGCCGACCTTGCCAAACCCCGCTTCCGCGGCAAGGTCTGCGTGCGCAGCGGCGGCCATGTCTACAACCGCACCTTGGTCGCCTCGCTGCTCAACCACTGGGGTGAGGACCGCACCGCCGACTGGTTGCGCGGTCTCGTCGCCAACCTGGCGCGCGACCCCAAGGGCGGCGACACCGATCAGATCCGCGCCGTGGCTGCCGGCGAATGCGAGGTGGCGATCACCAATCACTACTACTACACGCGCATCCTCGCCTCCAACAAGCCAGAGGATCAGGCAGTGGTGCGCAAAGTGGGCGTGGTCTATCCTGAACAGGACAGCTTCGGCACCCACGTGAACATCTCGGGTGGCGGCGTGCTCAAACACGCCCCCAACAAGGCGGCTGCCATACGTTTTCTAGAGTATCTGGCGAGCGACGAAGCCCAGGCCTATTTCGCCAATGGCAACAATGAGTGGCCGGTGGTTGCAGGGGTCAAGCTCGACAACCCGCCGCTGGAATCCATGGGCAACTTCAAGGTCGACCGCCTCTCGGCCGCCATCCTTGCCCGCAACACGGCCAAGGCCCAGCGTTTCATCGACCGGGCCGGCTGGAAATAGACTTGCGGCTCGACCCGGTGTCAGAGCTCCAAGAGCAGCCGCGCCGGGTCCTCCAGGTTCTCTTTGACCGTGTGCAGGAAGCTCACCGCCTCGCGCCCGTCGATGATGCGGTGGTCGTAGGACAGGGCGACGTACATCATCGGCCGGATCACCACCTGCCCATCCATGGCCACTGGCCGGTCCTGGATGCGGTGCAGCCCCAGGACCCCGGACTGCGGCGGGTTGAGGATGGGGGTAGAGAGCAAGGAGCCGAAGACCCCGCCATTGGAGATGGTAAAAGTGCCGCCCTCCAGCTCTTCCAGACGGAGCTGCAAGGCGTTCGCGCGTTTGGCGAAATCGGCGATTCTACGTTCGATCTCGGCAAAGGTCAGGCGGTCGGCATCCCGTAGGATGGGAACCACCAGGCCACGCTCGGAACTGACCGCCACACCGATGTCGTAATAGTCGTGGTAGACGATGTCACGCCCATCCACCCGTGCATTCACGACGGGATATTCGCGCAAGGCCTGGCACACCGCCTTGACGAAGAAAGACATCAGCCCCAGCTTGACACCGTGTTCCTGCTGGAAGCGCTCTTGATAGCGGCGGCGCAAGGTCTGTACCGGCTGCATGTCGATCTCGTTGAAGGTGGTGAGGATGGCGGCGGTATGTTGTGCCTCCACCAGGCGCTCGGCGATGCGCTGGCGCAGCTGGCTCATGGGCACGCGCCGCTCGGTACGCTGGCCGGGCGCAGGCGCCAAGGACCCCGCTTCCAAGCGCTCGACCGCTTCACTGTCCCTCGCTGTCGGTGGGCTCAGCACTGCGGCGACAGTGGTCTGTGCCGCTGATGCAGGCGGTGTACCCGCACCTTGCGCTTGATTTTCAGTTGACTGCGCGGACGCGGCCCCGACAGCGCTGTTTGCCTTGGCATCGGTCTCGACCACGGCGATGACTTCCCCGGGTCTCACTTCCGCGCCGGCCTCGACCCGGATCTCATGCAAGACCCCGTCTGCCGGAGAGGTGACCTCCAGGACCACCTTGTCCGTCTCCAAGTCGGCCAGCACCTCGTCACGCCTGACTGGGTCGCCGGGCCTCTTACGCCACTCGAGCAGGGTGCCACTTTGCACGGACTCGGACAGTTCTGGCGTTTTGATTTCGATCTGCATAAGACCTCTAAACCCGGCAGCGATGGTCGAGTCTAAGCCCCGTACACGCGCAAGGTGTCATTGACCGAAGAACTCTTTCACCTTGTCCATGAAGCTCTTGGCGCGGGGGTGGTGTTTGCCTTCCTGACAGCAGGCCTCGAACTCGCGCAGTAGCGCCTTCTGCCGTTCGGTGAGGTTGACCGGGGTCTCGACCACCACGTGGCATAGGAGATCACCCGGTTCGCGGCTACGCACCCCCTTGATGCCCTTGCCGCGCAGCCGAAAGGTCTTGCCGGTCTGGGTCTCGGGCGGGATCTTGATGACCGCCTGGCCGTCCAGGGTGGGGATGGTGATCTCACCGCCCAGTGCAGCAGTGGTGAAGGAGATCGGCATCTCGCAGTGGAGGTCGTCGTGGTCACGCTTGAACACCGGATGGGGCTTGATGTGCACCATGACGTAAAGATCGCCTGGGGGGCCGCCGTTGATGCCGGCCTCCCCCTCGCCGGTGAGCCGTATACGGTCGCCCTCGTCCACCCCGGCCGGGATACGCACCGAGAGGGTCTTGTGTTTCTTGACCCGGCCCTCGCCGTGACAGTGCGTACAGGGCTCGGCGATGATGCGGCCGCTGCCGTGGCAGCGCGGGCAGGTCTGCTGGATCGAGAAGAAGCCCTGCTGCATGCGTACCTGGCCATAGCCGCCGCAGGTGGGGCAGGTGATCGGTTGGGTACCCGGCTTCGCGCCACTGCCATGACAGACCTCGCACTCGACCATGACCGGAATGCGGATCTTGGTCTCGGTGCCGCGCGCCGCCTCCTCAAGGGTGATCTCCAGGTTGTAGCGGAGATCGGCGCCGCGATAGACCTGGGAGCGGCCGCCGCGGCCGACGCCGAAGATGTCGCCGAAGATATCGGAGAAGGCGTCGGCGAAATCGCGAAAGCCGGCCCCGGCCGCGCCGACGCCGGCCATGCTGGGATCGACCCCCGCGTGGCCGTAATGGTCGTAGGCCGCGCGTTTGTTGGGGTCGGACAGGACGTCATAGGCTTCCTTGACCTCCTTGAATTTCTCCTCGACCGACTTGTCGCCCGGGTTGCGGTCGGGGTGGTACTTCATGGCCAGCTTGCGGAAGGCCTTTTTGATCTCCTCCTCGGTCGCCCCTTTGTGCACACCGAGGACTTCGTAGTAATCCCGTTTCGCCATGCCTATTCCAATCGAAAGGCCGGGTCAACAAGCGCTGCAGACGCCTGCTCCAACCCGGCCAGCCATCCCGACACGGGCCATGCCCGTGCCCGGGAACCGATTACTTGTCCTTGACTTCCTCGAACTCGGCGTCGACCACGTCCTCATTCGATTTCTTGCCGGATGACGTGCCGCTTTCGGCATGACCGGGCTGGCTCGCCCCTTGCTGGGCATATATCTGCTCGGCCAGCTTGTGCGAGGCCTCGGCCAGGGCCTGAGTCTTGGCCTCGATCTCGGCCTTGTCATTGCCCCGCACGGCCTCCTCCAAGGCCTTGATCGCGGCCTCGATGCGCTCCTTGTCGGCGCTAGAGACCTTGTCG
>CALAMX010000012.1 GCA_937925755.1 uncultured Burkholderiales bacterium | reverse complement strand
CCTGTCTGCCTCTGGCTGCCACGGCCAATGAGGCCCAGTTACTCGAGAGCTCTCGACAGACCGCGCTCAAACTGCAGCAGCAGTTGGGCAGCGAACTGCAAAAGCAGCTTGCCGCTGGCGGTCCCGAATCGGCCATCAGCGTCTGCCGCGACAAGGCCCCGGCCATCGCTAGCGAGCTGTCGCGCACGACCGGCTGGCGGGTGACACGCGTGAGCCTGAAGACGCGCAACCCCTTGCTTGGGACACCCGATGAATGGGAGCAAGGCGCGCTCAGGATTCTGGAAAAGCGCCTTGCAGAAGGCGCCAAACCGGAGACCCTGGAGTTCGGTCAGGTGGTCGAGGAGCCCAATGGCAAGGTCTACCGCTACATGCGTGGGCTGCCCGTGCTGCCCCTATGCACGACCTGCCACGGCACGCCCGACGCCATGGCGGAGTCGGTCAAGGCCCGCCTGGCGTCGGAGTACCCCCATGACAAGGCCACGGGCTACGCCCCTGGCATGTTGCGCGGCGGCATCTCCATCAAGCGTCCGCTTTGAACGGACGCCGACACCGCCGGCACATGGGCCGGCGGTATTCAACCCGCAGCTTAGGCCACTTGCACAGTGATCTTGCGCGGTTGCAGGTGTTCTGCCTTGGGGATGCGCAATTTGAGCACCCCGTGCTGGAACTCGGCCGAGACCTTCTCGCTGTCGAGCTCCTTCGACAGGGTGAAAGTTCTGCGGTAGCGCGGCAGGCTCACCTCGGCGTGGGTGGCCTCCATGCCTTCCGGGATGGTGAGGCTCAGCTCGCCCTCCAACGTGAGGGTATCGCCTTCCACGCGGATGTCCAGCTTGTCTTTGGGCACCCCAGGCAGGTCGGCGTACAGCGTGATGCCACCGGTATCCTCGATCACATCCACCGGCGGCAGCAGGGCCGCCTCCTCTCGGGCGGCGCTTTCGCGTTTGACGACTTGGTCACTCATGGTCTTGTCCTCCGTCATTGAATGGTGATACGGCGCGGCTGTGCGGCCTCACGACGCGCCACACTCACATGCAGTACCCCATCGCGATAGGTAGCGCTGACCGCGTTTGGATCGATGTCGTCTGGCAGGCTGACGACACGGCGGAAGCGCCCAGCGAAACGCTCGTCGATGTGGACGGTCGCCCCCTCGGGCACTGCCTCGGGCTTGCGCTCGCCACTGATGGTGAGCACGCCCTGCTCGATCTGCACGTCGATGCTGGCCGGGTCCATGCCCGGTGCGAAGGCATAAACCTCGACCGAGCGCGGGGTGGTGCCCACGTTCATCGCCGGATAACCGCGCGCGACGCCGCGGATGCTGGGCAGCCCGAAGGCCTGGTCGAGCTCGCGTTGCAGACGCTCGAATTCCGCGAACAGGTCGCGGGGAAACAGTGAACGATAGATCATGCTTGTCCTCCTAGTGGTTGCGCTCGGCGCCTCGAGATTGCAGGCGCCTTGCTTGTTTTATGGGTCTCCCGCCACTGGCTTTCAAGTCCTTGATGACAGCGGGGTTTGACCCAATATGCGAACATTGCCCACATCACGCCGTGTTGCCGCTATATTTCGAACGGCACCGCGGCCATGGTTTAGACACGGACAAACTCATGCAATATCGGGACTATTACAAAATCCTCGGCGTTCCACGCGGGGCCTCGCTCGATGAGATCCGCAAGGCATTCCGCAAGCTCGCCCGCAAATACCACCCGGACGTGTCCAAGGAGCCGGACGCAGAGAACCGCATGAAGGAAATCAACGAAGCCTATGCGGTGCTCTCGGACCCCGAGAAGCGGGCGGCCTACGACCGGTTGGGTGAAGGTTATCAGGCCGGCCAGGAATTCCGCCCGCCGCCGGGCTGGGATGCCGGCTTCGAATTCCGCGGCCGGGGCGCTTCACCTTTCGAAGCGGCGGATTTCTCCGACTTCTTCACCGAGCTGTTCGGCCGCATGGGCCGGGGTGGCTTCACGACGGGTGGTCCTTTCCGTGCCCGCGGCGAAGATCACCATGCGGTGGTGGAGCTGGACATCGCCGATGCCTTCGAGGGGGTGACGCGCCAGATCAACCTGCGTCTGCCCCAGGTCGATGCCCAAGGTCACGTCCAGTGGGTGACCCGCACGCTCAACGTGAAGATCCCGCGCGGCGTGCACGAGGGACAGGTCATCCGCCTCGCCGGCCAAGGGGCCCCCGGTATCGGCGGTGGACCGCCCGGTGACCTGCTGCTGGAGGTGCGTTTTCGTCCGCACCCACAACTGCGTGCCGAGGGACGTAACCTCTACATGCATCTACCCGTCACGCCCTGGGAGGCGGCCTTAGGGGCGGAGATCCCGATCGATCTGCCCAGCGGCCAGGTCCGGGTGCGCATCCCGCCCGGTACCCAAAGCGGGCGACAGTTGCGCGTGCGCGGCAAGGGTATCCCTGGTGAGCCACCCGGCGATCTCATCCTCCAGGCCCAGGTCGTACTGCCGCCGGCCGATACACCGCAAGCCAAGGCGATCTATGAGACGATGGCGCGGGAGCTCGCCTTCGATCCGCGCCGGAGGAGCTGATATGTCCGAACAAGACGTGATCATCGGTTGTGCGCTGGAGGATAGCTGGCTCACCCTGGAGCAGGTGGCGGCCGCCTGCCGGGTCGAGCCCGCCTGGCTTTTGGCACACCTCGACGAGGGGCTCATCCCGCAAGCCGAGAACCTGGCTGGTACCTGGCGCTTCTCGGCGGCGGCCGTCCTGCGCGCCCGACGCATGCGCCAGTTCGAACGCGATTTCGACGCCACACCAGAGCTCGCCGCCCTGGTAGCCGACCTGCTGGAAGAGCTCGACACCCTGCGCGCACGGCTCCGCTGGCTAGAGAACGGGCAATGACCCGGCTGCTCGGACTATTCGTACTGATCCTCGCCCTGGGTACCGCGCTCGCCCAACCGGATGCGGGCTTAGCCGAGCTCAAGCAGACCAGTCGAGCCTTCGCCCAAGTCGCCCGCCTGGTCTCGCCTTCGGTGGTCTTCATCCAGGCGGAGACCTTGGAGACCGAGACCGAAGCGCGGCAGGACGTCTGGCCGTTTCACGACGAGTTGTTCCGGCGCTTTTTCGGCGAGGAATTTCCTGGACTCGCCCGACCCGAACCGCGGCGGCCGCGCCGCGCCACCAGCCAGGGTTCGGGCTTCGTCTTCGCCAGTCAGGGTGACAAGACCTACATCCTCACCAATTACCACGTCGTCGAAAACGCCAGTCGCATCCGCGTGCGCTTCCAGGATCGGCGTGAATTCGAGGCCCGCGTGAAAGGTACCGACGCCAAGTCCGATGTCGCCGTCCTGGAGATCGAGGCACGTGGCATCCCGGCCCTGAAATGGGGAGACTCCGAACGGCTGGAGGTCGGCGAATGGGTCCTGGCCATAGGCAACCCCTTTGGACTCTCGCACACACTCACCGCTGGTATCGTCAGCGCCAAGGGTCGCAGTAGTCTGGGGATCAACGATTACGAGGACTTCATCCAGACCGACGCGGCCATCAATCCAGGCAACTCCGGCGGTCCGCTGGTCAACCTGGACGGTGAGGTGGTGGGCATGAATACAGCCATCTTTACCCGTAGCGGTGGCTACATGGGCGTGGGCTTCGCCATCCCCAGCAACCTGGCACGCACCATCGCTGAGCAGCTCGTCAGCCGCGGACGCGTCGTGCGTGGCTACATCGGCCTCAGCGTGCAGCCGCTCACCCCTGACATCGCCGAGGCCCTGGGTCTGCCGGAGCGGCGCGGCGTGCTCATCAACCAGGTCCATCCAGGTTCGCCCGCCGAGCGAGCCGGCGTGCGGCCAGGCGACGTGTTGCTGAGCATGGATGGTGTGACCCTCGACGATGGCGGACAATTCCGCAATCGGGCCGCGCTGGCGCGTCCCGGTAGCCCCGTCCGGCTGGGAATATGGCGCGATGGACGCCGCCTGGAGATCACTGTGCGCGTCGCCGAGCTCGACGAGGTGGCCCTGCAGGGGGCCAGCGTGGCCGAGACCATCGGCCTCGCCGTGCGCGCCGCCAATGCGGAGGAGCTACGGCGGCTGGGGGTGGCCAAGGCGGTCGTGGTGATCGCGGCGAAACCCGGCTCCCTCGCGGCCATCGCCGGGATCCGTCCTGGCACGGTGATCCTGGAGGTCAACCGTCAGACCGTCGGCAACCCGGCCGAATTCACGGCCGCCCTGGCGCAGCAGGAAGGGGTCACGCTGCTGCGGCTGTGGGACCGGGGCAGCACCCGTTTCGTCACCCTGCGCTGGCGCTAGACGCCTGTTCCCCCACCGCGACATAGACCTGCCCGCCCTCCACGCGCACGGGGTAGGTCGCAATGGGTGTGTCGGCCGGATCGTTGAGGGGTGCGCCCGTGGCGAGGTCGAAATGGCTGCCGTGTAGGGAGCACTTGATGGCACGCCCCTTGATGCAACCGAAATAAAGCGAATAGTCCTCGTGGCTGCACAGCTCGTCCACGCAATACCACGCCTCCTCGGTGCGGCAAAGCAGTAGCCTGCGGCCACCGGCGTTGACCCGCTTCATCTGCCCAGGCGCGAGCTCGTCCGCGCGCGCCACCGCATACTCCTTCCGGCTCATTTGACCCTCGCGGCGGCCTTGCCGGAATCCAGCACCGCACGCACTCGATCAGCCGCCTCGGCGAGGCTGCGGGCACGACCGAGGTGATGCAGGATGAGGGCCGCGCCCAGCACCAGTGAGTCATAGGTTGGCCCGCGCTGTCCCGCGAGCGCGGCCATGCCGGCCTCGGCGGCGGCGCGGGCGGTAGCCGCCACGTCGACCATGATCGCCACCTCGTCGCCGGCGCGCTCGCTCTTTGGCAACCCCTCGGGCAGGGGCACGGCGCGCACGCTGCTATCGATCCCCAGGGCCTGAGGATCGATGTCGGCCTCGACTTCCTCGCCGCGGTCTTGGAACCAATAGTACTTACCTGGCTGGCGTAGGCTGGGGATCACCCCCCCCTCCACACCGCGGACGATGAGCGCCGAGTCGAAACCGGCGTGACGCGCCAGCATGGCGTAGATCGGCGGATAGGGTTTGTGCACATAGCCCGTGACGAAGTGGGTATGGCGACGGCCTGCGATCGGCCGAGCAGCGACCTCCACAGTGGTCATCACCTGGCGTTTGATGATCTTGCTACGTAAGGGCACCAAGGCGTGCAGTTTGGGACAGAAGCGCGCTTGGTCGATGTAGGTCCAGCCCAAGGCGGGGTCGGCGAGCCGGGCAGCGGCCGCCTCTGGCTCGAGATCCACGTTCACCCCGGCGGCCGCCAGCACGTGCCGGGCGGTCACCCCGTACTTGGGGCCGACCTTGTCCACACCGTGGTTCACCGCCGGCACGCCGAGCTCCGCCAGTAGCGGCGGCAGGAAGGGCGCGGCGGGCAGACAGCGGTTATAGCCGTCGTAGGGGTCGGCGACGTCGAGCACCTCATCCACAGGTGCCGTGACCCGATGGGTCGCCTCCAGGATGGCATCGAGCACCCCCTTGTTCTCGTCGTCGGTCTCCCGCTTCATGCGCAGCGCGATGAAGAAGATGCCGCACTGCACGGGGTCGATTTGCCCATCGAGGATGGCCTTCATGCCCAGATAGGCCTCCTCGCGGGCGATGTCCTTGGACAACTCGGGGCCCGTGGCGATGCGCTGGATGATGGAGTGCATCACCTGCTGGGGATCGTTGTAATCAATGGCGGCGTGACTCATGACAACTCCGGGCTTATTTACTTGAACGATTTGATCAACTTTTGCCGATCGGCGTCAAGAAGTGAGTTTACGGTACAGGATGCGTACGCTGATACCCAAAAGCTGGGCCAGGTGTGCCTTGTCGCCGCCGACCCGGCCGAAGGCCCAGCGTACATTGCGACGCTCAGCCTCGTCTAGGGAAGCTCTGCATAACTGGCTGCGCGGGCGCATCGCTGTGTTGCGCTTTGCTCGGATGCTCGCCGATTTGCTTGATAGGTTTCGCATACTGCGCTCTGGGCGGGCGGCGCTGATCCCGCACGCCGGGTTGAGCAGAGCTTGCCTAACGTGCGCACAGCGGACGTCAAGCGAGGCGAAGCAGAGCGGCTGAAGCCTACACCGCGCATTGAGCCGAGCGCCTGCGCAGCAACTTGCAGACAAGCGCAAAGGCGAACTGAAGCATTGGGCTGTCGCAGCGGCTCGAGCATACTCACTGCACGCGCCGAACCGGCCGACATACCCCACATCAAAGCAGCGGACACCTCCATACGCACCAAAGCATGGGCTTTTACCGATTTTCCTGGAACGGAAGACAGGTGAAGCCAGCACCAGCCCATGCCCCCATACGGAACCTGAGGCAGAATCCGCTGCAGTGCGCCGACATGCCGCGAGGTTCTGGATGGAAGTCCTATCATGTGGAGCCGGCTAGGGTTGAAACTTCGTGCGGGCCAGAGGCCCGCGCACCCAGGGGTTTCCACTCCTTTCCCTGCCAGCCGGGCTTCCCTCCCAGGTGCGCCGCACCCATCGGCCTCAGCCCCCAGCCACCGTCCTTCCCGGGTGCGCGGGCCTCTGGCCCGCACCCATCCCGGGTGCGCGGGCCTCTGGCCCGCATCCATCCCGGGTGCGCGGGCCTCTGGCCCGCATCCATCCCGGGTGCGCGGGCCTCTGGCCTGCACCATCCCGGGTGCGCGGGCCTCTGGCCCGCACCCATCCCGGGTGCGCGGGCCTCTGGCCCGCATCCATCGATTTCCACTATTTTTATGACTGAACACGCCCTCGTAAGCGCGTCTAAACCCGTGCAGGGTCCGGCCTGTTCTGCGCGACAGAGGGTCAGCGAAAATTACAGCCCTGGGGCAGCAGCCCGAATGCGCTACACTGCGGACCGGAGGCCCGCACAAAAAGCGCGTGTTTCACTGCGTACTCGACACCCTACGGCTTGCCAAGGGAAGCACTGCAGGAGGCCGCGAGCGGGGTTGAGCGCCGCGCGACTAGAGTTTAGGACCGTGACGTGACAGGAGGTCAGCCTTGAGACCCAAACGCAGTTTCGGCGTAGGCTAACCTGCCACGAGGCAGGTTAAGCGAGCGAGGGCAGGCGGTCGAAGCCAACACCGCGCTTTGAGCCGAGCGCCTGCGCAGCCAGTGATGCAGCGCTTCCCCGAGGAACCTCTGAGTAACCCCCGCGCCCCTGGAGTGGTGCTGCGGGCGATGATCTATTACCCGATGACCAACGGCCGCTCGATCGCCGAGATCCTGCGCCTCGTGTCTGCCCTGCAGACCTCGGACAAGTACAAGGTGGCCACGCCCGAGGGCTAGCAGCCGGGCGACAAGGTCATCGTGCCGCCGCCGCAGGATGTGGGTGCCGCCGAGGCGCGTCTGAAAGAGGGCTACGAGTGCACCGACTGGTATTTCTGCAAAAAAGCCTTGTAATCTATCGAGCCGCTCTGCCCGCCCCTACCGGGGCGGCTGTACTTTTTGGGAGAGACACACGATGACCACTACCACCGTCCCCGCCGCTAAAGACAGCCCGAGCGCGCGTCTGAAGAACTTCCCGATCGCCTGGTTCGCCGTGATCATGGGCCTGACCGGGTTGACCATCGCCTGGGCGCGCACCGAGCGCAGCTTCGGTCTGGACTTCACCGTGAGCCCTTGGCTGCTGGGCGTGAGCGCCGCGGTCTTCGTCATCCTGGCCCTCATTTACACGGCCAAGGTCGTGCGTTATCAGGATAGGGTCGTCGCCGAACTCACACACCCGGTCAAACAGGCCTTCGTCCCCACCCTGTCGATCGGCTTCATCCTGCTCGGCATCGCCACCTATGCCTCGGCGCCCGGATTGTCGTTCTGGCTGTGGTCGGTCGGCACGGTGCTGCACGTGATCCTGACGCTCTATGTGCTGTCTTCCTGGATCCATCAAACCCAATACGAGATCGCCCACCTGAACCCGGCCTGGTTCATCCCCGTGGTGGGCAACATCCTGGTGCCCATCGCCGGCGTGCATCACGCATCCTTAGAGATATCCTGGTTCTTCTTCAGCCTGGGCCTGTTCTTCTGGCCGGTGCTCACAGCCCTCTTGTTCTACCGGCTCATCTTCCACGGCAGTCTGCCGGAGCGCTTACAGCCTACCCTGTTCATCTTCATCGCCCCGCCGGCGGTGGGTTTCGTCGCCTACCACCAGCTCACGCACGAACTGGACGCCTTCGCGCGTGTGCTCTACTTCGTCGCCCTCGCCTTCACTTTGATGCTCGCCACCCAGCTCAAATACTTCGCCCGGCTGAAATTCTTCCTTTCTTGGTGGGCCTATTCCTTCCCGCTCGCCGCGATGACCATCGCCACCCTTATCATGGCGGAGGATACCGGCATCGCCTTCTACGAGCGACTGGCCATCGTCCTGCTCGCCGTTCTCACCCTAGTGGTGACCGCCCTCAGCGCCCGTACCCTGCTCGCCGTGGCGCGGCGCGAGGTCTGCGTGGAAGGGCACTGAGCGCCGGCCGGCTCACAGCTCGCCAGCCGCCGCCGCGCGCATGATCTCGTCCATCTTGTCGCGGATGTCGATGGCGTGGCGCGCCAGCTCCGGGTGGATGCCCAGGCTGCCCTGGATGGTGTCCAGCCAGGCCAGGTCCCAGTCCAGGGTCACCACCCAGATGTTCTTGTCGGCGTCCTCCATCACCGCGATGCGGCAGGGCAAGAAGGCCACGGCCTCGGGCGCTAGACGCAACACCTCGCGCCCGGCGGCGATGTCGCAAAAGTGAAAGACCTCCACGCGGGGGGCCGTCTTGTCGTTGAGCACGGCGACGAAATCTTTCCACATGGGGCTGTGGCCGACCAGTTTGAAATTGAGCTTGTTGGCGCGCAGCTGCATGGACTCCACCACCTCGTCGAAGGACAGCCCCTCCTTGGCCTTGTACTTGATGGACATCAGGTTCATGACATCGCGAATACCCAGGTTGCCGAGGAAGGGCATCATGGCCTGCATGAACAGGACCTTCTGTCTACGCTCGATGATGGGTGCCATCTCGTAGTGACGTTTCTGCGGCGGCGCCTTGATGGTGTTGAGCCAGTTGATGAGCCCCAGATAGGCGAGGGGATTGGGGATGGTAGTGCCGGGCAGGAAAAAGGGGTTGGGCGCTGCCTGGGCAGCAGACGTCTGCTGGGCAACGACAGGTGTGGCGAGGGTCAAGGCGACGAAGAGTGCGACGAAGCGATGCATGGCTGTCTCCTTCCTCTGGTCAAGCTAGACAAATACAGAATTTACCCCTTCTCTAGGGACGCTCTGCATAACCCGGCGACCGGGATTGAGTGCCCGGAGCGCCGGATGCGAGACGTATCATCATGATGCCACACCGCCCGCCGCGCTTGCGCCTCGTGTAGGCGCGACGAGAGTCGCGACACGTCGTGAGATACACCCTGTTGGTCGTTGTTGGTCGTTGTTGGTCGTTTTCGGTCGCGACTTTCGTCGCTCCTACAGATCGCTCCTACAGGTCGCTCCTACGAGATCGGCTCGGCAGGTGTAGGAGCGGCGAGAGCCGCGACACGTCGTGGTATGCGTCCCGTGGGTCGCTGTTGGTTGTTTTCGGTCGCGACTGTCGTCGCTCCTACGAGATCGGCACGACAGGCGTAAGCGCGGCGAAAGCCGCGACACGTCGTGGTATGCATCCCGTGAGTCGCTGTTGATTGTTTTCGGTCGCGACTTTCGTCGCTCCTACTTTCGTCGCTCCTACGAGATCGGCTCGGCAGGTGTAGGAGCGGCGAAAGCCGCGACATGGCGAGGCGAAGCCGAGCGGCCGGAGCCAAAACGCAGTTTCGGCGCAGGCTAACATGCGCGTAGCGCATGTTAAGCCGCGAAGCGGCGGCCGGAGCCAACACCGCGTAAGCGAGGACTGAATCGCCCTCGGCGCCGATCCCGACCGTATGCACATCAGAGCCCCAGGCAGACGTACTTGGTCTCCAGAAACTCGGCAATCCCTTCGCGCCCGCCCTCGCGGCCGAGACCGGATTGCTTGACACCGCCGAAAGGTGCGACGGCTGTCGAGATCACCCCCGCGTTGACGCCGACCATGCCATATTCGAGGGCCTCGGCCACACGCCAGGCGCGCCCTAGGTCGCGGGTGTAGAAAAAAGCGGCCAGACCGTATTCGGTGGCGTTGGCGATGGAAATGGCCTCGTCCTCTCGGGTAAAGCGTAGTAGCGGCGCTACGGGACCGAAGGTCTCCTCCTGGCACACTCGCATCTCGGGTGTTACCTCGGTCAGCACCGTGGGTCGGTAGAAGTTGCCGCCGAGCGCATGCCGCGCACCCCCCGTGAGCAAGCGTGCCCCGTGCGCGAGGGCATCGGCCACATGTGCCTCGACCTTGGCCAGGGCCGCCGGATTGATGAGCGGGCCGAGCTGCACCCCCTCTTCCTGACCAGGGCCGACCCTGAGCTGGGAAACCCGCTCGGCAAAGCGCTCGGCGAAAGCCTTGTAGATGTCCGCCTGGACGAGGATGCGGTTGGCGCAGACACAGGTTTGGCCACAGTTACGAAATTTGGCGGCGAGCGCCCCCTCGATCGCGGCGTCCAGGTCGGCATCGTCGAAGACGATGAACGGGGCGTTGCCGCCCAGCTCCAGGGCCACCTTCTTCACTGTCCCGGCACAGGCCGCCATCAGCCGCTTGCCGGTCTCGGTCGAGCCGGTGAAGGAGAGCATGCGCACCGTGGGGTTGGCGGTGAGCTCCGCGCCAATCGCCTCTGCCGCTCCGGTGACGACATTCAGCACCCCCGGTGGGATCCCCGCCTCCAGCCCCAGGGCCGCCAGGGCTAGCGCTGAGAAGGGCGTGGCAGAGGCCGGCTTGGCCACCACCGTGCAGCCGGCGGCGAGTGCCGCCGCGGCCTTGCGCGCGAGCATGGCGGAGGGGAAATTCCAGGGTGTGATCACCGCCACCACGCCGATGGGCTGGCGCAGGGTGAGGATGCGGCGCTCTGGCCAGGGCGAGGGGATCACCTCGCCGAAGATGCGCCGCGCCTCCTCAGCGAACCAGTCGAAGAAGCTGGCGGCGTAGGCGATCTCGGCGCGCGCCTCACTGAGCGGTTTACCCTGCTCGGCGGTCAGGATGCGCGCCAAATCTTCCTTGTGGGCAAGAACGAGGTCGTGCCAGCGTCGCAGGATGGCCGCGCGCTCGCCCGCGGTCAGCGCCCGCCAGGCGGTCAGCGCCCGTGCTGCGGCAGCGATGGCCTGGCGCGTCTCGGCGGCGGTCAGATTGGGGACCGTCCCTGCGAGCGCACCCGTGGCCGGGTCGTGTACGGTCAGCACGCTGCCGTCGTCGGCGTCGCACCAGCGGCCATCGATCATGGCCTGCTGGCGCAGCAGGTCAGGGCGTTTGAGCTCGGGCATGGTTTAAACGTAGGCGGTCAGCAGGCCGCAAGCGGCCAGGAAATCACGTACATGATCGGCCAGTCCGGGGCTGTCGAGCTCGGCATAGTCGTAGTGGGTACGCAGCACCGGTTTGTCGATCTGGATGAGCCGGGCGAGATCGGCCGGCGTGGCTGCCAGCACGTAGTCCACAGGCATGGCGGCGAGCGTGGCGCTCAGTGCCTCAAGCTGCGCCGCAGTATAGCCCATGGCCGGCAACACGGGGCCGATATGAGGATAGGCCGCATAAATCCCGGCGATCGTCGGCGCGGCGTAGGGCCGCGGATCGACGATCTGCGCACCGGCGCGCGAGGCGGCGACATACCCCGCGCCATAGGCCATGCCGCCATGAGTGACGCTGGGGCCGTCCTCGACCACAGCCACCGGTCTACCGCGGATCGTCTCCGCTTCGGACAGGGTGATAGGCGAGGCGGCGCGGACCAGGGCGGCACGCGGGTTGATGCGGCGCACGTTGTCGGTCACCTGCTGGATCTGCGCTTGAGCAGCAGCGTCGCACTTGGCCAGCACGACGATGTCGGCCATGCGCAGTACGGTCTCGCCCGGGTGATGCGTCAACTCGTGGCCGGCGCGCAGCGGGTCGGTCAGCACGATGTGCAGATCCGGCCGGAGGAAGGGGAAGTCGTTGTTGCCGCCCTCCCACAGCAGGAGATCGGCCTCCTGGGATGCCTGCGCGACGATGCGTGCGTAATCCACGCCGGCCCAGACCGTGTTGCCGACGGCGATGTGCGGCTCATACTCCTCACGCTCTTCCACCGTGCAGGCGGCGGCGTCTAGATCGGCGCGACTGGCAAAACGCTGTACCGCTTGGCGCTCGAGGTCGCCGTAAGGCATGGGATGACGCAGGATGGCCAGGCGTAGCCCCCAGGACCTGAGCAGGCGGGAGAGATAGCGTGAGGTCTGTGACTTGCCGCAGCCGGTGCGCACGGCGCTGATGGCGATGACCGGCCGCGCCGCCTCGAGCATGGTGCGCTGCGGCCCGAGCAGCAGAAAATCCGCCCCGCCTGCGAGCGCGCGCGAGGCAAGGTGCATGACATGGGCATGGCTGACATCGCTGTAGGCGAAGACCACCTGGTCGATGGGGGTGCGGGCAAGCAACTCGTCCAGCCCCGATTCGTCCAGGATCGGGATACCCTCAGGGTAGAGATGGCCGGCTAGCGAGGCCGGATAACGCCGGCCGGCGATCCCCGTGATCTGCGCCGCGGTGAAGGTCACGACCTCGGTGGCGGGGTCGTCCCGGTAGACCACGTTGAAATCATGGAAATCCCGCCCGGCGGCACCCAGGATGATGACACGGTTTCGCTTCGTCATGACACCTCATGCAGACCTCGTCATACCTCGATTGTGGCCCATGACGAGCCAAACGCAATGCCACTTGAACGGTGCATGGGCCATCGCGCTTGCGGCTGGCGCGGCAGATCACGTGCAAGGGCACCTCATCCTGGCTTGCGTGGCAGGATCGCGATGCGTCTTTCCGAAGCCCGTGCAGGGCGCAACACTGTCCCGGCGAGACATGCCAGGTACCGTCAACCGGTCAGCCCTGGCCGGCGACCTATCCATGCGGGTCGCTTGCCTGGCCAAGGGCTGCCGGTCGCGGGCTAAGGAGGCTCTGCATAACTGGCTGCGCGGGCGCTCGGCTGCATTACGCGGTGCTGGCTTCGGCCGCTCGGCTTCGCCTCGCTTAACGTTCGCTGCGCTCACGTTATTAACCCGGCCATTTAATATCGTACAGATCAAGCGGCATATTTGATGCGCTCGGCTTTGAAATACGAACGGATGCGCGCTGGCTGTTTCTGGATGGAGTGCAGATGAGAGAGCACCTTGCGCTTGAGGTGTTTGGCAT
>CALAMX010000011.1 GCA_937925755.1 uncultured Burkholderiales bacterium | reverse complement strand
TCTTCGCCTGCCCGCCGTACCGCTTCGACAGTATCGTGGTGATCGCCGCCGTCAACGTCGTCTTGCCATGGTCCACGTGCCCAATCGTCCCAACGTTCACGTGCGGTTTCGTTCGCTCAAACTTTTCCTTGGCCATTTGCTTCTACCTCATCACTTTTTGCTGTTGATCACGGCTTCCGCGACATTCTTAGGCGCCTCGGCGTAGTGCTTGAACTCCATGGAATAAGTAGCGCGCCCCTGCGTCATAGAGCGCAGATCGGTGGAATAGCCGAACATTTCCGCCAGTGGAACTTCGGCCTTGATCACCTTGCCGCCAGGCAGATCCTCCATGCCCTGGATGATACCGCGCCGGCGGTTCAGGTCGCCCATCACATCGCCCATGTAGTCCTCGGGCGTCTCCACCTCGACGGCCATCATGGGCTCCAGCAGGACCGGGTTGGCCTTGCGCATGCCGTCTTTGAAACCGATGATCGCTGCCATCTTGAAGGCCTGCTCTGATGAGTCGACCTCGTGGTAAGAACCATCGAACAGCGTGACTTTGACGTCAACCACCGGAAAGCCGGCCAGAACGCCGTTGTTCATCGCCTCCTGCACACCCTTGTCCACCGCCGGGATGTATTCGCGCGGCACGACTCCGCCCTTGATGGCATCGATGAACTCATAGCCCTTACCGGGTTCGTTCGGCTCTAGCCTGAGCCAGACGTGACCGTACTGACCCTTGCCACCGGATTGCTTGACAAACTTGCCCTCGGACTCGACAGTCTTGCGGATCGCCTCACGGTAGGCCACCTGCGGCGCGCCGACATTGGCCTCGACGCCGAACTCGCGCTTCATGCGGTCGACGATGATCTCCAGGTGCAGCTCGCCCATGCCGGAGATGATGGTCTGACCCGACTCTTCGTCTGTGCGCACGCGGAAGGAGGGGTCCTCCTGTGCCAGACGGTTGAGCGCGATGCCCATCTTCTCCTGGTCGGCCTTGGTCTTGGGCTCCACGGCCACGTGGATGACCGGCTCAGGGAACTCCATGCGCTCCAGGATGATGGGGTTGTCGACGGCACAGAGGGTATCGCCAGTGATGGCCTCCTTGAGGCCGACCGCGGCGGCGATATCACCGGCGCGCACTTCCTTGATCTCTTCCCGGTTGTTGGCATGCATCTGCAGGAGACGGCCAATGCGCTCTTTTTTGCCCTTGACCGAGTTGAGAACGGTGTCGCCGGAGCTGAGCACGCCGGAGTAGACACGCAGGAAGGTGAGCTGGCCAACGTAGGGGTCGGACATGATCTTGAAGGCGAGCGCAGCAAAGGGCTCATCGTCGCTGGCCCTGCGCTCAGCGGGTTGACCACTTTCCGTCTCCCCCTTCACCGGTGGTATGTCAACCGGTGATGGCAAATAGTCGATCACCGCGTCGAGCATGGCCTGCACGCCTTTGTTCTTGAACGCAGAACCGCAAAGCATGGGCACGATCTCGCCGCTGATGGTGCGCGCGCGTAGTGCTTGCTTGATCTCCGCCTCGCTGAGCTCACCCGTCTCCAGGTATTTGTTCATGAGCTCTTCGTTCGCCTCGGCCGCGGCCTCGACCATCTTCTCGCGCCACTCTTGGCAGGTCTCGACGAGGTCGGCAGGGATGTCTTGGTACTCAAAGCGCATACCCTGTGTGGCCTCGTCCCAGATGATGGCCTTCATCTTCACCAGGTCGACCACACCCTGGAACTTGTCCTCGGCGCCAATGGGCACCTGAATCGGCACTGGGTTGGCCTTGAGGCGGCTACGCATCTGCTCATAGACGCGGAAGAAGTTGGCGCCTGTGCGGTCCATCTTGTTGACGAACGCCAGCCGCGGCACCTTGTACTTGTTGGCCTGGCGCCACACCGTCTCGGACTGCGGCTGCACCCCACCGACCGCACAGTAGACCATGCAGGCGCCGTCGAGCACGCGCATGGAGCGCTCCACCTCGATAGTGAAATCGACGTGGCCGGGGGTGTCGATGATGTTGATGCGGTGCTCGGGATAGGACTGGTCCATGCCGCGCCAGAAGCAGGTGGTGGCGGCAGAAGTGATGGTAATCCCCCGCTCCTGCTCCTGTTCCATCCAGTCCATAGTGGCGGCGCCGTCATGCACCTCACCGATCTTGTGCGACACGCCGGTGTAGTAGAGAATGCGCTCGGTCGTGGTGGTCTTGCCGGCGTCGATGTGGGCCGAAATACCGATGTTGCGGTAGCGCTCGATAGGGGTCTTGCGTGCCACTTTGAACCTTTCTCCGTCTAGAACCGGAAGTGCGAGAAGGCCTTGTTGGCCTCAGCCATGCGGTGCACTTCTTCTCGCTTCTTCATGGCGCCGCCGCGCCCCTCGGCCGCCTCGACGAGCTCGCCCGCCAGACGTTGCCCCATGGACTTCTCACCACGCCTGCGCGCCGCCTCTTTCAGCCAGCGCATGGCCAGCGCCGAGCGGCGCGTCGGACGCACTTCGACCGGCACCTGGTAGTTGGCACCACCGACCCGGCGCGACTTCACCTCGACCACCGGCTTGACATTGTTGAGAGCGATCGAGAAGACCTCGAGCGGGTCCTTGCCGCTCTTCTTTTCGATCAACTCGAACGCGCCATAGACGATGCGCTCGGCCACAGCCTTTTTGCCGCTGGTCATGATTACGTTGATAAATTTCGCGACGTCCTGGCTGCCGTATTTGGGATCGGGCAGGACCTCGCGCTTGGGCACCTCTCGACGACGGGGCATCGCTTAACTCCTTGAGAATTACTTGCCAGACTTGGCCCGCTTTGCGCCGTATTTGGAGCGGCCCTGCTTGCGGTCCTTCACGCCCTGGGTGTCCAGGCTACCGCGCACGATGTGGTAGCGCACACCGGGCAGATCTTTGACACGCCCCCCCCGCACCAGCACCACCGAGTGCTCCTGCAGGTTGTGGCCTTCACCGCCAATGTAACCGATCACCTCGTAACCGTTCGACAGGCGTACCTTGGCGACTTTGCGCAGAGCCGAGTTGGGTTTCTTCGGCGTCGTGGTGTAGACGCGCGTGCACACACCGCGTTTCTGCGGGCAGGCTTCCAGGGCCGGCACCTTGCTCTTGTCTACGGGAGCCTTACGCGGCTTCCGCACCAGTTGGTTGATGGTAGGCATCGAATGTGTTCCCGATCTGTTGGATTCCATCACACCCGCGCGGCGTTGCGAGCACGGGGGAAAACCGGAAGCGGCCCGCCAGGGCGGGCCGCTTCCAAAGACGAACGAATATAAGCGGCGCCCGAGGGGCTGTCAAGCCTCCGGTGACTCACCGCTCGGCGCGAATATCGCCTCGGCGGCCGCCGTGGCCGATTCCGCCTCCTCCTGGGCCTGGCGCCGTCGGAGGCGGTGATAGGCCATTCCGGTGCCGGCAGGGATGAGCCGGCCGACGATGACATTCTCCTTCAACCCCCGCAGCTCGTCACGTTTGGCCATGATGGCCGCCTCGGTGAGCACGCGCGTGGTCTCCTGGAAGGAGGCCGCAGAGATGAACGAGTCGGTCGACAGCGACGCCTTGGTGATCCCCAGGAGGATGTTCTCGTAGGTCGCCGGCCGCTTGCCCTCGGCGAGCATACGATCGTTTTCCTCCAAGACCTCGGAGCGCTCGACCTGTTCGCCGGGGATGAAGCGGGTGTCGCCCGGATCGAGCACATTCACGCGCCGCAGCATCTGGCGTACGACGACCTCGATGTGTTTGTCGTTGATCTTCACGCCCTGCAACCGATAGACGTCCTGCACCTCGTCGATGATGTAGCGGGCGAGCGCCTCGACCCCTTGCAGCCGCAAGATGTCATGCGGATCGGCCGGCCCATCGACGATCATCTCGCCCTTTTGCACCACCTGACCATCGTGCACGGTGACGTGCTTGTCCTTGGGGATCAGGTATTCGTGGGCCACGCCGTCGAAATCGGTGATCACCAGGCGCTGCTTGCCCTTGGTGTCCTTGCCGAAGGAGACCGTACCGGTGATTTCGGCGAGCATGCCGGCGTCCTTGGGACTACGCGCCTCAAAGAGCTCCGCCACGCGCGGCAGACCACCAGTGATGTCGCGGGTCTTGGTGGTCTCCAGGGGGATGCGCGCCAGCACTTCGCCCACGCCCACCTCTTGCCCGTCCTTGACGGTAATGATGGCACCGATCTGGAAGGTGATGGACACCGGGGTATCGGTGCCGGCCACCTTGACCTCGGAGCCATCCGGGGTCAGCAGCCGGACCTGAGGACGCAGGCCGCGGCCTACGGCCACACCACGCCGTTTCGGGTCGATGACGATGAGGGTTGATAGGCCGGTGATCTCGTCGATCTGCTTGGCCACCGTCACGCCTTCCTCGACGTTCTCGAACTTCACCCGGCCCGCGTATTCGGTGATGATCGGTCGGGTATGCGGGTCCCAGCTCGCTAGCACCGTTCCAGCCTTGACCTCGGCCCCGTCTAAAGCGGCGAGGGTCGCCCCATAGGGGACCTTGTGACGCTCTCGCTCGCGACCCGCCTCGTCGGTGATGAGGATCTCGCCGTTGCGGGAGATGACGATCTGCTCGCCACGGGCGTTCGTGACATAGCGCATGGTCGGGGCGAAGCGCACCACGCCTGCCGCCTTGGCCTGCACCTGATTGGCCACCGCGGCGCGCGAAGCGGCACCACCAATGTGGAAGGTGCGCATGGTCAGCTGAGTGCCCGGCTCACCGATCGACTGGGCGGCGATCACACCAACGGCCTCGCCGACGTTGACGAGGTGGCCACGACCGAGGTCGCGACCATAGCACTTGGCGCACAGACCCCAGCGTGTGTCGCAGGTCAGCGGCGTACGCACCTTGACCTCCTCGATACCGAGTGCCTCGATGAGGTCCAGCTTGGACTCGTCGAGTAGGGTTCCGGCCTCGATCACGGTCTCGCCGGTGTCGGGATGCAGCACGTCCACGGCTGCTACGCGCCCGAGGATACGGTCGCGCAGCGGCTCGACCACTTCGCCGCCTTCGACCAGCGCCCGCATGAGCATGCCGTTGGTGGTGCCGCAGTCTTCTTCGGTAATGACCAGGTCCTGGGTCACATCCACCAGACGGCGGGTCAGGTAGCCCGAGTTGGCGGTCTTCAGCGCCGTATCCGCGAGACCCTTACGCGCGCCGTGCGTGGAGATGAAGTACTGCAGGACGTTCAGCCCCTCACGGAAGTTGGCGGTAATCGGCGTTTCGATGATGGAGCCATCGGGTTTGGCCATGAGCCCGCGCATTCCAGCGAGCTGTCGGATCTGGGCGGCGGAACCACGTGCGCCTGAGTCGGCCATCATGTAGATGGAGTTGAACGACTCTTGCTTGACCGCTTGGCCATTGCGGTCGATCACCGTCTCCGTGGAGAGCTGCTCCATCATGGCCTTGGCCACGCGGTCGCCCGCTTGACCCCAGATGTCCACGACCTTGTTATAGCGCTCACCCTGGGTGACCAGACCGGAGGTGTATTGCGCTTCGATCTCCTTGACCTCACGTTCGGCGGCGGCGAGGATCTCGGCCTTCTGCGGCGGCATCAGCATGTCGGCCATGCAGATGGAGATGCCGCCCTTCGTCGCCATGGAGAAGCCGGTGTACATGAGTTTATCGGCAAAGATCACGGTCTCTTTGAGACCGCACTTGCGGAAGGCGGCGTTGATGAGCTTTGAGATCTCCTTTTTCTTCAGCACCTTGTTGACGTGGCTGAAGTCCAGCCCGGGGGGCAGGATGTCGGACAGCAGGGCACGCCCGACTACGGTCTCGTAGCGGTTGTAGCGGGTGACGAGCTCGCCGCTGGCATCAAAGATTCGCTCGCGGATACGAACAGTCACCTTGGCGTTGATGTCCACCACACCGTTGAGCCAGGCACGGCGTAGCTCGTTGGTGTCGGCGAAGAGCATGCCCTCACCGCGCGCATTGATGCGCTCGCGCGTCATGTAGTAGAGCCCCAGCACGATGTCCTGGGAGGGGACGATGATGGGGTCGCCGTTGGCCGGCGAGAGGATGTTGTTGGAGGAGAGCATGAGCGTGCGCGCCTCCAACTGGGCCTCGAGCGACAGAGGCACGTGCACCGCCATCTGGTCGCCGTCGAAGTCGGCGTTGAAGGCGGTACACACCAGCGGGTGCAGTTGGATCGCCTTGCCCTCGATCAGCACCGGCTCGAAGGCCTGGATGCCTAGGCGGTGCAGCGTCGGCGCACGGTTGAGCAGCACGGGGTGCTCGCGGATGACCTCCTCGAGGATGTCCCACACCACCGGCTCCTGCGCCTCCACCATCTTCTTGGCCTGCTTGATGGTGGTGGCCAGGCCCATGACCTCCAGCTTGTGGAAGATGAAAGGCTTGAATAGTTCGAGGGCCATGAGCTTGGGTAGCCCACACTGGTGCAGCTTGAGCGTGGGCCCCACCACGATCACCGAACGACCCGAGTAATCCACCCGCTTGCCCAGC
>CALAMX010000010.1 GCA_937925755.1 uncultured Burkholderiales bacterium | reverse complement strand
ACCGGGCGAGTTTCGTCGCAGACACAAAGCCAGACGCCCGCTTGGGCCGCACCAGCCCGCAGGGCGCAGGACAGCACGCAGTGCGGGTCCCGAGCGCAGCGAGGGATGGGCCGAAGGCCCACAAAGCGGGTTGTTGCGGGCTCCCCTGCGGGTGAGTCGTCTTAAGACCACATCCTTCAATGGATTCATGACGTTGCAACACAAAAAAGCGGTCAACTGCGGTTTTTAGGATCATAGACGGGCTTCGAGGTTTGCATCCATTGTAGACGGCCTGTACTCCCGGTGTGTGTCTCTGTAGGCCGGCTGTGGCCGGGTTGGGTTCCCGCCGGCCGCCGTCTTGTGCTGAAATGGGACTTCCCACTTTGCCGCACATGCCGCCCGTCAACAAGCGGCCGAACCGCCATGCAGGTCAGTGTCGCCGAACTCATCGTGGACTATCTCCAGCGCTTGGGCGTGGAGGTGGTCTTCGGTATGCCGGGCGCGCACATCCTGCCCGTGTACGATGCCCTCTACCATTGTCCGATCCGCACCGTGCTGGCCAAGCACGAACAGGGCGCGGCCTTCATGGCCGGCGGCTATGCGCGGGCCACTGGGCGCGTCGGCGCCTGCATCGCCACCGCCGGGCCGGGTGCCACCAACCTGGTGACCGGCATCGCCAACGCCTATGTCGACCGTCTGCCGGTGCTGGCGCTCACGGGCGAGACCGCGACCTACATCTTCGGACGCGGCGGGCTACAGGAGAGCTCGGGCGAGGGTGACAGCGTCGACCAGGCCGAGCTGTTCCGGCCCATCACCCGCTATCGCCGGCTCGTGGAACGCAGCGATTACCTGGAGAGCGTGCTCAACCAGGCCACGGCCGCCTTGCAGGGCAACCCGCCCGGGCCCGTGCTGCTCGCGCTGCCCTACAACGTGCAAAAGGAACCGGTGGACGCCGGTCTGCTCGAGCGTGTCCGCATAGCAGCGCCGGCGACCGATGGCGGGTTCGAGGCGGCCGCCGGCACGCTCGTGCGCATGCTGCTTCAGGCGCGCCAGCCGGTGATCCTGGCCGGCTATGGTTGTGTCCGCGCCGGCGCCCAGGCCGAGCTGGCCAAGCTTTCGGCGCGGCTCAACATCCCGGTCGCCACCAGCTTGAAGGCCAAGGGTGTGTTCGCCGAGAATGATCCGCTCGCCCTGGGCAGCCTGGGGGTGACCTCCAGCGGCGATGCCTACCGTTTCATCCTGGAACGCGCCGATCTGCTGCTGATCCTCGGCGCGAGCTTCGGCGAGCGTACCAGCTATGTCTGGGACCCGCAGCTCACCGCCGGCAAACGCATCGTGCAGGTGGACTGCGACCCAGCGCAACTCAAGCGGGTCCTACGCGCCGATCTGGCCATCCAGGGCGACATCCGTGCCGTACTCGCCGCCGTGCTCGCGCATTTGCCCGGCCAGTCCGGGCACGCAAGAGCGCCGGCAGACGAGATCGTTGCCACCCGGCAGGCGGCGCGACGTGACTATGCGCTGTTTCGCGCCGACTTCGCCACCGTGCAGTACTTCTACCAAGCGCTGGCGCGCTACTTCCCGCGCGATGCGCTGATCTTCGACGACAACATCATCTTTGCCCAGAACTTCCTCGTGCTGGGTGCGGGCGCTCGCTATTTCCCCAACACCGGCATCTCCGCCCTGGGTCATGCCATCCCGGCCGCCATCGGGGCGCGGCTGGGAGTGCCTGGTGCCTCGGCCACCTTTGCCATCCTTGGCGACGGAGGCTTTCAGATGTGCGGCATGGAACTCATGACCGCGGTCAACTACGGCGTGCCGTTGAACGTCGTGGTGTTCAACAACGGCAGCATGGGCCTGGTGCGCAAGAACCAGTTCCAACACTATGGCGGGCGCCACATCAGCTGCGATTTCGTCAACCCCGACTTCGGGCTGCTCGCGCGTGCCTTTGGCATCGCCCACCGGCGGGTCGAGCGCGCGGCTGACGTCGATGCCGTGTTCGCCGAGATGGACCTGACCGGCGCGATCAACCTGATCGAGATCGTGCTCGCGCGCGATCTCTATCCCAACTATTCCTCGCGGCGCTGATGCAACGGCCCGGGCACGCTTTCGTCATCGTCGTCCCGGTGGCGGACCGGCCCCGCCAACTGGGCGAGTGCCTGGCCTCGCTCGCCGCGCTGTGCGATCGCTTCCCTTACGCGGGGGCGGTGTCGGTCCTACTCGCCGACGACAGCCTGGATCTCACTGCGATCGACCGGCACCGCGCCCTGGCCCGGCAGCATACCGCGAAAGGGCTGCCGGTGGAGCACCTGAACCGCGCCGCCCAATGGGCCCTGATTGAGTCCCTGCCGGTACGGTTGCGCAAACGCCTGGCCGAACTGATCAGTGCCCCGACGGGCGACCGGCGGCTCGGTGCCAGTGTCATGCGCAACCTGGCCCTGCTGTGGCTGGCGCGCCGGTGGCAGGACGAACGGCCCCGGCTCGTCTGGTTCATCGACAGCGACGAACGCTTCGAGGTCCAAGCGGCCGGGGGGGAGGTGTGCCATCTCGATTACCTGCATACCCTCGACCAGCTCTTCCGCGAGCGACCCCTCGCCGTGCTCACCGGCAAGGTGGTGGGCGACCCGCCCGTATCCCCTGCGGTGATGGCCGGCACCCTGCTCGACGATGTCCTTACCCTCCTGGGTCGCTCAAGCGAACTCAAGCCAGAGGCCGACTGTAGCTTTCCGCATGGGCAGCCGACATCTGCGGCAGGGGCGGCCTATCACGACATGGCCGACCTGTTCGGTTACCCGCCCGCGCCGCCAGCGCCGTATCACTGCCCGCTCACGGGGCCGCACACGCATGCCGACAGCCTCGCCGATTACGCCGTGCGGTCAGGCCGCTTCTTCGACGGGGTGCATCCCAGCCGGAGGAGTCTGTATGAACCCGCGCCGCTCGCGCTCACGCCGGCGCGCACCGTCTATACCGGCAACTACGTCATCAGCGACGCTGGGTTTGCCTGGCCCATCCCTTTCGCCACGCTTGGGCTACGCATGGCCGGGCCCGCCCTCGGGCGGCTGCTCAAGGCAGCGCTGGGCGATGCCTTCGTCACCGCCAACCTGCCCTTGCAGCACGGCCGGGTGCCCGAGTCACTGGGCCGCTCGGAATGCCGGCCGGGGGTGATGCACACGGTGCAGGGGGTGGACATCTCGGGCGAGTTCGAGCGTCAGTACTATGGCGACGTCCTCCTCTTCAGCCTGGAGTCCCTCATCGGGCAGGGCTACCCGCAGGTGAGTGAAACGGCCGGCATCAGGGAGACGGTCGAGGCGGTCGAGGCGCGCCTCAACGCCCGCTACGCCCAACAGCAGGCAGCGGTGGCCGAGCGCTTGGCGCATCTGCAGGCGAGGCTTGCCGCCTTGTCGCCGAACTGGCGGGCCGATCCGACTGCGGCGGTGGCCTTGGCTGAACTCAGTCGCTTTGCATGCGCGTTGCGCCACAACTTCGGCCTGGACGGCGCGGGCTGGCGGCGGGTCAACGCTGCCGGGCGCCGGCAGGACTGGGTCGAGCGGCTGACTGCCGCACTTGCCCGCTACCCCGTTGCTTTAGCCACCTGGTGCGAGGCCTTGCAGGCATGAACGTCTTCGTGCTCACCGCCGGCCGCAGCGGCTCGACCACCTTCATCGCCGCCTGTCGGCACATCCGTAACTACAGCGCCGGGCACGAGACGCGCACCCGCCTCATCGGCCCGGCGCGCCTGGCCTATCCCGCCTGCCACATCGAGGCCGACAACCGCCTGGTCTGGTATCTCGGGCGCCTCGACGCGGCCTATGGCGCCAACGCCCGCTACGTGCACCTCAAGCGCGAGCGCCTTGCTTGCGCGGCGAGCTTTGCCCGCCGCGCCGACTTCGGCATCATGCGGGCCTGGCGTGAGGGGGTGCTGTTGGGCGGGGAAGCCGGGCAGACTGCTCTCGAATTCGCCCTGGATTACCTGGATACCGTCGAGGCCAACATCCGCGCCTTCCTGCGCGACAAACCGCATCGCATCGAGTTTCGGCTCGAGCACGCGGCCGAGGACTTTGCCCGGTTTTGGGACTGGATCGGCGCCGAGGGCGACCTCGATGCCGCCCTGGCGGAGTGGCAGCGACGCTATAACGCCTCGGATGCTCCCTGAGACGGGCAGCGCAACACGGCACAACCGCGCTCTGTGGCAGGCCGGTTGAGCATGAGATCCGGACACTCGGCGCACCAGCGCGCGACGATGGCCCGCTCGTCCGGCCGGTCGGCGTCGTCGAGGAAGATCGTGCATCCCGGCGCCAGGCGCGCGCGCAGCAGCGGCAGGGCCGGGTAGCGCGCCAACGGGCCAAGACTCCCTGGCGGGCCATCCACCACCAGGAGGTCGATCGCCCGGGAAGGCAGACCGATGAGGTCGTACCAGTCGTACGCCTCGCCGTCGAGACGGTAGCGGCGCAAGGGAGCATCGAGCACGTTGGCCACCCGCGCGAGCCCATAGCGGGCGAGCGCGTCGCGGGTCTGCGCGGCGCAGTTCGGTGCGTGCTCCAGGCTCCACACCAGCCCGCGGCCATCGATGGCGCAGACCCGCGCCAGGATCAGGGTCGACAGACCGCTGCCGCACTCGACGATGACCGCGGGCCGCTCCCGGCGCAAGTGTTCGACGAGCAGGGCGAGGAAATCCGGCGCGGCGCTCCAGTGCCGTGTGTAAGGCAGGCCCTGGTTCAAGCCCAGGGCCTCGCCCAGACCGAGGATGGCCTCGATCTCGGCCTTGTGCGCCTGGGCCTCAGCGGGGCTCATCCACCTGCACGAGCTCGCTGTGGCCAAAGCCTTTGGTGTAGTCGAGCAGCGAGATCACCCGCGGTACCACCTTGACGAAGGCGATCAGTGCCGGGTCCTCGGGCTCGGGCATCTCCGCCCACTGCGGGAATTTGCGTTTGAGCAGCTCTTGCGCCCGCAGCCGCTCCTCGGGGTCCGTCACCACCTGGGCGATGCCGCCCAGCGACAGCCCGCGGATCTGGTTCCAGTCGGCATGGTCGCGGTCGATGGTGGCGGAGACCTTGTCGCAGTGGCGGATGTTGGCGACCTTCTGGCCTTCGGGGTCACAGGCGAAATAGAGGGTCAGCCCATCGTTGGCATAGGCTACGGTGGTGGCTTGCGGCCAGCCGTCCGGCCGCACGGTGGCGAGCGTCATCACGTTGTGACTCGCCATGAGGTCGAGGATGAACTGACGGGTCGTGGTGTCCATAATGCCCTCCCAAGAAATCTAATCCCTTTGTAGCACGCCCAGGGTCTGGCGGGCGATCAGCGCCTCCTCGTCGGTGGGGATCACCCAGGCCGAGACGCGGCTGCCCGGCAGGCTGATGCAGGGGCCGTGCGCCGCATTGGCAACGGCATCAAGCTCGAGACCCAGCCAGGCACAGCGCCGGCAGATGGCTTCGCGCACGGCGGCGGCGTGTTCGCCGATGCCGGCGGTGAAGACCAGGGCGTCGAATCCCTCCAGGCTCATGGCCAGCGCCCCGATGGCCTGTGCGACGCGATAGACGAAGTGCTCGACGGCCTCGGCAGCATGTGGGTGGGCACTGGCGAGCAGTGCGCGCATGTCCGAGGCGATGCCCGAGAGGCCCAGCAGCCCCGAGCGCCGGTGCAGCAGTTCACTCACCGCCTCGGCATTCATCCCCAAGGCACGCTGCAGGTAGAGAGGGATGGCCGGGTCGATCGCGCCGCAGCGCGTGCCCATGGGCAGGCCGTCGAGCGGTGTGAAGCTCATGGTGGTCTCGATGCTGCGGCGCGCCTTGAAGGCGCAGAGGCTGGCGCCGTTGCCCAGATGGGCGACGATGATGCGGCCGTCGGCCCGCTCGCCCAGATAGGCCGGCAGCCGCTCGGCGATCGCCGCGTAGGACAGGCCGTGAAAGCCATAGCGCCGAACGCCTGCGTCGTAGAGCTCGCGCGGCAGGGCGAAACGGCGCGCCACCGGCGGCAGGGTGTGGTGGAAGGCGGTATCGAAGCAGGCGACCTGCGGCAGATCTGGCCGCAGCGCCAGCATGGCGCGAATGCCAGCCAGATTGTGCGGTTGGTGCAGGGGGTCTATGGGCGTGAGGTCGTCGAGGTAGGCGAGCATCTCGGCATCCACCCGGGCCGGCCCCGTATAGCGGCTGCCACCATGCACCACCCGATGCCCCACCCCGAGCAGGTTCGCCTCCACCCGCTCGGGCTCGAGCCAGACGAGCAGGGCATGCAGGGCCTCGGCATGGCTGGCGACCGGTGGGAAGTCGGCGGGTAGACCTTCCCCGCCTTGCACCAGGCGCAGACGACTCGCACCGCCGATCTCCTCGATGTTGCCGCGCAGCCGGGCGTCTACCTGGCCGCCTGCGACGTGATAGAGACCGAACTTGAGGCTGGAGGAACCGGCGTTGAGCACTAGCAAGCGAGCAGTCATGATCGGGATGATAGGGCACAATGCCCAGGTCTTCATCGCCTGCTTCCAAGCCATGAACGACTTCGGCCAGCGATGGCCCCGGGTGCTGGTCCTTCTCGGCCAGATCAGGGACCGTACGCAGCAGCCCAGACCTTAGTCGGCGGGGTGTGCGAACACGTCGTGCGCCCGGGCGAGTCGCTCACCCTGATCGCGCGGCGCGACGGCGTGGCGCGTGCGCTCGTCCCCACCCCGCTGGATACGGAGCCCGGTAATGCTCGTTGACCGCAGGCGGTTTCTCGCGCTCAGCGCCGGCTTGGTCCTGGCCCGCCCCGTGCTCGCCCAAGCCCAGGAGCGCCGCCTGCGCCTGCGTAACCTACACACCGAGGAGGTCCTCGACGGGGTCTACTGGGCGCGTGGGCGCTACCTCGATGGCGCTTACAGACTTCAACGACCTGCTGCGCGATCATCGCAGCGGCGAGACAGCTCCCATGGCCCCCGCCTTGTTCGACCTGTTGCACGATCTTGCGCGCAGCCTGGATACGCAAGGTCCCATCGAGATCGTCTCCGCCTACCGCGCGCCGGCCACGAACGAGTGGCTGGCGCAGAACACCAGCGGGGTGGCGCGCAACAGCCTGCACACCCGCGGCATGGCCGCAGACATCCGGCTGCCCGATCGCAGCCTGGCCGATCTGCATGAGGCGGCCCTCGCCCTCGGCGCCGGCGGCGTGGGGCTGTACGGGGCATCCGGCTTCGTGCATGTGGATATCGGCCGCGCCCGGCACTGGGTTGGCTAGACCACGGGCCAGGGGTCAAAATCCCGTCATTCGCATGCGGTAAGCTAAATAGCCACACTGCCGCCGGCCGACCCAGTATGCCTTTACCCCAGCGTCTCGACGACTTCCTGCCGCAAGCCCGTATCGCCTACTTCTCCATGGAGATCGGGCTGGCCAACGACATCCCCACCTATAGCGGCGGCCTGGGCGTGCTGGCGGGTGATACCCTGCGCACGGCCGCCGACCTCGGCCTCCCCATGGTGGCTGTGACACTGGTCTCTCGCGCCGGTTATTTTCGGCAAGAGATCGACGCCCAGGGGCGCCAGATCGAACATGCCGATGCCTGGGACCCTGGCCAGCATGCCACCCGGCTCAATGCCGCCGTGGCGCTCAACCTGGAGGGGCGTCAGGTCTGGGTCGGCGGCTGGCTCTACGTCGTGCGTTCGCGGCGCAATGGGGGGGTGCCGGTGCTGCTGCTCGATACCGACATGCCGGTCAACCACCCGCTCGACCGCGAGATCACCCACTACCTCTACGGCGGCGACGAGGTCTACCGCATCAAACAGGAGCTGGTGCTCGGCCTGGGCGGCGTGGCCATGCTGCAGGCGCTGGGCTTCAACATCATGGGCTATCACATGAACGAGGGCCATTCGGCCTTTCTCACCCTGGCCCTGTTGCGCCGTTTCGCCTATGCCGCCGAGGACCTGCGCCCGGGCGAGATCCCTTATGACATCCCGCGCGTGCGGGACCTGTGCACCTTCACTACCCACACGCCGGTGGAGGCGGGGCATGACCAGTTCGACTATGGCCTGGTGACCCGCATCACGGGCGAGCTGCCCGAGCTCGACACCCTCAAGCGCCTGGCCGGCACCGACCGTCTCAATATGACACGCCTGGCGTTGAACCTCTCCGAATACGTCAACGGCGTGGCCAAACGCCACGCCGAGACCTCGCGGCGCATGTTCCCCGGCTATGCCGTGCATGCCGTGACCAACGGCGTGCATTCCTCCACCTGGACCAGTCTGCATCTGGGGGCCCTGTACGACCACTACGTGCCGGGCTGGTGTCATGAACCGGAGCTGCTCTCCCGTGCCGACCGCATCCCGGATGACAAACTCTGGCAGGCCCACGTCCAGGCCAAGCAGGACCTCATCGCGCACGTCGGCCAGCTCACCGGTGTGCGCCTCGACCCGGAACGGCCCATCCTCGGCTTTGCCCGCCGCATGACCGCCTACAAGCGACCCGACCTGTTGTTCAACGACTTGGATCGACTCAGGGCCATCGCCCGGCGATATCCCTTCCAGGTCGTGATGGCGGGCAAGGCGCACCCGCGCGACGAGGGGGGCAAGCTCCTCATCCAAGCCTTGCACGGGCACATTCGGTCCCTGGCAGGGGACATCCCCATGGCCTTCCTGCCCGACTACGACATGGCCTTGGCGCTCACCATGGTCGCCGGCGCGGACGTCTGGCTCAACACGCCGCTGCGGCCACTCGAGGCCTCTGGCACCAGCGGCATGAAGGCGGCCTTCAACGGCGTGCCGCAGTTGTCGGTCCTGGACGGCTGGTGGGTGGAAGGCTGTATCGAAGGCGTGACCGGCTGGGCCATCGGCGACGACAGCCCCGGCGCCAACGGCAGCGACGCGGCCAGCCTCTACGACAAGCTGGAGCGGGTGGTCCTGCCGTTCTGGTACGAAAACCGGGCCGGCTGGATCCAGGTCATGAAAGGTGCGATCAGCAAGAACGCCGCCTATTTCAACAGCCACCGCATGATGCGGCGTTATGCGGCGGAGGCCTATCTCAGGTGACAGAGGACTGTATTCACTCCTCTTATCTCAGTCACCGGTCCCCAGCCCCCGTTCCCCCAGTCCCCGGTTCTACAGTCCTCTGTCCTCCGACCTCGGTCACCGGTGCGACGAACGGTTCGGGCGCATGCAGGTGATAGCCTTGAGCGTAGTCCACGCCGATCTCGCGCAGTTTTTCGAGGATGGCGGCGTTCTCGACGAATTCCGCCACGGTCTTGATGCCAAGGTCGCGCCCGATCTGGGCAATGGCGTTGACGATGACGTAGTCGAGCGGCTCGGCATCGAGGCTGCGCACGAAGGCGCCGTCGATCTTGAGGATGGTGGCGTTGAGCCGCTTGAGATAGGCAAAGGAGGACAGCCCGCTACCGAAGTCGTCCAGACAAAAGCTGCAGCCCAGCGCCTGGATGGCGTCGATGAAACGGCGTGCCGCCTCGACGTCATGCACCACGGCGGTTTCGGTCAGCTCGAACAGGATGCGTTGGGCGGGTACGCCGCTGGCTTCGAGGGCGCTGCGTACGACCTCGATGAACAAGGGGTCGGAGATGGTCTGGCCGGAGAGGTTGACGGCATAGCGCGCCGTGTCTTCGGGGCGGTCGCGCAAGTGAGCGAGCAGGCGGCGCAGCACCCAGCGGTCCAGACTGGGGGCGAGCCCGTAGCGCTCGGCGGCGGTGAGCAGGCTCGATGGCGAGCTCACCTCACCCTGTTCGTTGCGCGGCCGCAGCAATACCTCGTAATAGGCCTCGCCGCTGCCGTTCAGGGGCAGGATGCGCTGGCGCCACAGCTCGAAGCGGCCCTCGGCGAAATAGCGCTCCAGGCGTCCGACCCACTCCATCTCTTCGGACTGGACCTGCAAGACCGGGTGTTGCGGCTGCCACACCTCGACCCGGTTGCGTCCCTTGCGCTTGGCGAGATAGCAGGCGGCATCGGCCCGTGCCAGGATGTGGCCGGGGTCCTCGCCCGCCTGCAGCATGGCCACTCCCACGCTGGCGCCCAGGTTGAAGCTGCGCCCGCCGTGGCGGTAGGTGTGCGCGCGGATTGCCTCGATGATCGCCGTGGCCGTCTGCAGAGCAGCCTCGACCTCGGTGTCGAACAACAGCAAGCCGAATTCATCCCCACCCAGGCGACCCAGCACGGGCGGCTCGCCGCCGCGGCCAGGGGCTGGCAGTTGCGCCAGCATGCGTTGGCCGAGCTCGACGAGCAGTTCATCGCCGGCGGCATGCCCACAGGTGTCGTTGACCAGCTTGAACTGGTCGAGGTCGATGTAACAAAAGGCATGTTGCCGCTGCGGTGCATCCTGCAATTGATGCAAAGCGCGCTCGATGCGCCCCTCCAACGCCCGCCGGTTGGGCAGCCCGGTGAGCGGGTCGTGGAAGGCGAGCCGCCGCAACTCTGCCAGCAGGGCGCGCCGTTCGGTCTCGTCGTGCAACACCAACACCGCGCCGCACAGGCCGCCGTCGGCGGCATGGATGGCCGCCGCCGAGTCGGATACCGGGATCTCGGCGCCGCCTGCCGAGCGCAGCAGGGCCTGGCCGACGGTCCTCTCCGGCACCTCGCCCTTGAGCACCATCAGGACTGGGTGGGGGAGCGGCTGACGATGGCCCTCGTCGATGAGAGGCACCACCGTCTCGATGGGCCGCCCCTGCGCCTCGGCCTCCTCCCAATCGGTCAGGCGCTCGGCCGCCAGGTTCATGAAGCGCACGCGGCTGTCGGCGTCGGTGACGATCACCGCGTCGGCGATGGCCTCCAGTGTCACCTGCCAGCGCTCTTTTTCCGTCGCAAGCTGCTCGAGTTGCGCCTGGATGCGGGCATGCGCCGCGTCGAGCGCCTGGGCGGTGGCGACGAGCTC
>CALAMX010000009.1 GCA_937925755.1 uncultured Burkholderiales bacterium | reverse complement strand
GAGCCTTGCATGAACCTCTCGCGCGAGAAGTCGTCGCCATTGTCCCCGCCGCGCGCGCCGCGGCGCAACGTTTCGACGCCTGGCGAGGGTAGTGTGTGACAGATCTGTGGCGCGCGTGCAACACCAAAGCCCGTCGGGTGGCGGGGGTGGTAGGAGCTGTAGGAGCGACGAAAGTCGCGACCAACACGACAGGCGGTCCGACACGTAGGAGCGACCTGTAGGAGCGAGCTGTAGGAGCGACGACAGTCGCGACCAAAAAAACCAACAACCACCAACGGGGTGTATGCCACGAGATGTCACGGCTTTCGCCGCTCCTACCCGAAGCGCAAGCGCCGCAGGCGGTGTAGCATCCTCTGTAGGAGCGACGAAAGTCGCGACCCACACGACAGGCGTTGTGACACGTAGGAGCGACGAAAGTCGCGACCGAAAACAACCAACAACGACCACGGGATACATACCACGACGTGTCGCGGCTTTCGCCGCTCCTACCGGAGGCGCAAGCACGGCAGGCGGTGTGGCACGTAGGAGCGACGACAGTCGCGACCGAAAACAACCACCAGCGACCAACGGGGTGTATGCCACGACGTGTCGCGGCTTTCGCCGCTCCTACCGGAGGCGTAAGCGCGGCTGGTGGTCCGGCACGTAGGAGCGACGAAAGTCGCGACAAGGTCGCACATGGCTCAGACCCACACCGCATCCCACAACGGATACCCCCGCAGGCTCGCCACTAACCCCGCACGCAGCGGATTGGCGACGATGTACCGCGCCACCTGCAGGACATCCTCGTCGCGACGCAGGGCATGGTCGTAGAACCCCGGCTGCCACACCGTCTCGCCGCCCGCGCCACGCTGCACATTCACCAGACGGGCGCTGTTCGTCTTGAACCGCTGCACCAGCCGCGACAGCGCGACATCTTTCTCCAGCGCGAACAGCCAGTGCAGGTGATCGGGCATCACCACATAGGCCAGCGTCCGGCATGCGCCCGACCGGTCCATCTGCATCAGGCAGCGCACCACCGCCCGGCCCAGGAACAGATCGGCGAACAGGGGCACGCGGTCGCGCGTCACCGTCGTGACGTGATAAAACCGACCCGGTTCGGAAAACCGCCCACGCCGCAAGGCGCGCTGCCCCGCGCGTTTGGATGGGGACGGTGTCTTCATTCCTTGCGTCATTTATAGCGGCAGGCGTAAGTGCGATGAAAGTCGCGACAGAGATAGGATCATGATGCCACACCGCCCGCCGCGCTTGCGCTTTCGGTAGGAGCGGCGAAAGCCGCGACATGTGGTGGTATGCATCCCTTCGGTCGTTGTTGGTTATTTTCGGTCGCGACTTTCGTCGCTCCTACAGATGTGCTTCACCGCCTGCCGTGTTGGTCGCGACTTTCGTCGCTCCTACGCCGGTTAAGCGAGGCGAAGTCGAGCGGCCGGAGCCAAAACACAGTTTCGGCGTAGGCTAACCTGCCGTCAGGCAGGTTAAGCGAGCGAAAGCGAGCGGCCGGAGCCAAGACCGCGTCAGGCAGCGATGCGCCCGCGCAGCCAGTTAGGCAGAGCTTCCCTAGGCATCGCACCGCTAGAGCCTGGACTCCTAGAGTCCCAGAGTCGTCCTTGATGGTCGCAGGTCATCTGGCCGAGTGCGCGATGGTATTGTCACGGACACCCGTTAGACTGGGAGGCCTTCTTTCTGGGAGAGACCCATGCACGCAATCACTGCCTTGGACACCGCGACCCTCGAACGCCTCGACGCCTGGTGGCGTGCCTGTAATTATCTCGCCGCTGGCATGATCTATCTGCGCGACAACCCGCTGCTTGCCGAGCCGCTAAGACCTGAGCACATCAAGCCGCGGCTGCTCGGGCACTGGGGATCGAGTCCTGGACTGGCCTTCATCTACACGCACTTGAACCGGCTCATCCGCGCGCACGACCTCGACATGATCTTCCTGGCTGGCCCCGGCCACGGCGCACCCGGCGTGATCGCGCCGGTCTATTTGGAAGGGACTTATTCCGAGGTCTATCCCGAGGTGAGCGAGGACGCCGAGGGGTTGCGCCAACTCTTCCGCCGCTTCTCTTTTCCCGGCGGCATCGGCAGCCACTGCACGCCGGAGCTGCCGGGTTCCATCCACGAGGGCGGCGAGCTGGGTTATTCGCTCTCGCACGCCACCGGCGCGGCCTTCGACAATCCAGACCTGATCGTCGCCGTGGCCGTGGGCGACGGAGAGGCGGAGACCGGGCCGCTCGCCACGAGCTGGCATTCGGGCAAGTTTTTGAACCCCATCCGCGACGGGGCGGTGCTGCCCATCCTGCACCTAAACGGCTACAAGATCAATAATCCCACTTTGCTCGCCCGCATCCCACGCGCGGAGCTGGAGCAACTGCTCACTGGCTATGGCTGGCGGCCCCGCTTCGTCGAGGGTGAGGAACCCATGGCCATGCACCAGGCCATGGCCGCCGCGCTAGAGGACTGCCTCGCCGAGATCCGCGACATCCAGCGTAAGGCCCGTCAGAGCGGCGTTGCCCAGCGCGCGCACTGGCCCATGATCGTACTGCGCAGCCCCAAGGGCTGGACTGGGCCGCGGACGGTCGACGGGCATCGCGTGGAAGGCAGTTGGCGGTCGCATCAGGTGCCGCTGGCCAACCTACACGCGCGGCCGGAACTGATCGGCGAGTTGGAGGCCTGGCTGCGGAGCTATCGCCCGGAGGAGCTGTTCGACGCGAGTGGCCGTCTGCGACCGGAACTCCGCGCGCTCGCCCCGGAGGGCAGCCGGCGCATGAGCGCCAATCCGCATGCCAATGGCGGGCTGCTACGGCGCGACCTGCGGCTGCCTGATTTCCACGACTATGCAGTCGCGGTCGAACGGCCGGCGCGCAGCCGCACCCAGAACACCCGCCCCCTCGGTGCGCTGCTGCGCGACACGCTGCGCCGCAACCCGGAAAACTTCCGCATCTTCGGCCCCGACGAGACCACCTCCAACCGACTCGATGCGGTGTACGAGGCGAGTCAGAAGCTGTGGCTACTCGAGACCTTGCCGGAGGACGCCGATGGTGGCGCGCTCTCGCCCGATGGCCGGGTGTTGGAGATGCTCTCCGAACACACCCTAGAAGGTTGGTATGAGGGCTACGTGCTCACCGGCCGGCATGGTTTCCTAGCCACCTACGAGGCCTTCGTGCACGTGATCGACTCCATGTTCAACCAGCACGCCAAGTGGCTGGCGATCAGCCAAGAACTCCCCTGGCGCGCCCCCATCGCCTCCATCAACCTGCTCATCACCTCCACGGTCTGGCGCCAGGACCACAACGGCTTCACCCACCAGGACCCGGGCTTCCTCGACCTGGTGGTAAACAAACGACCCAGCGTCACCCGCATCTACCTGCCGCCAGATGCCAACTGCCTGCTGGCGGTGGCCGACCACTGCCTGAAGAGCCACGACCGGATCAACGTGATCGTCTGCGACAAGCAGAACCATCTGCAGTATCTGGACATGGACGCCGCCATCCGCCATTGCATCAAGGGTGTCGGCATCTGGGACTGGGCGAGCAACGACCAGGGTGCCGAGCCCGACCTGGTGATGGCCGCCTGCGGCGATATCCCCACCCAGGAGGCGCTGGCCGCAACGGCGCTGCTGCGCGAGCACTTCCCGGAGTTGAAGATCCGTTTCATCAACGTGGTGGACCTCTTCTGCCTGACCCAGCCGAGCGAACACCCGCATGGGCTGACCGATCGCGACTTTGACAGCCTTTTCACCACGGACAAGCCCATACTGTTCAATTTCCACGGTTATCCGTGGCTCATCCACCGTTTGAGTTACCGGCGCACCAACCACCGCAACCTGCACGTGCGCGGTTACAAGGAAAAGGGCAGCATCAACACGCCGCTGGAACTGGCCATCGAAAACGAGATCGACCGCTTCAGCCTGGCCATCGACGCCATCGACCGGGTGCCGGCCCTGCGCGTGCGCGGGGCGCACGTGAAGGAGTCCTTGCGCGACCGGCGCATCGACTGCGTGCGTTACGCTCATGCGCATGGGATCGATCCGCCTGAGCTGGCCGACTGGCACTGGCCTCTTTGAACGGGGTCGGCCCGCGCGAGAAGGCTCAAAGGCGCGAGGCACGACAGTCGCGACGGGTATCGCTCCTTCACGCAGCGACTCCGTGCGGCTGTGACATGGAACAGTGCGGGAATGCCATCCCTGTCTTTTTGTCACAAAATAAAAACCGCACCAAGGACCCTGCGATGACAACGGACCGACCCGACTCCACCGCGACCTGGCATGACCGCCCGGTCGATGCCGTCCTGCAGGCGTTTGAGACCACGCGACAGGGCCTTTCCACCGCCGAGGCGGCGGCGCGACTTAAGCGGCATGGCCGCAACGTGCTACCGCCGCCTCAACGGCGCGGGCCGCTCGTGCGCTTCTTGCTGCAGTTCCACAACGTGCTGATCTACGTCCTGCTGGCTGCCGCGCTGATCACCGCGTTCATGGGCCATTTCCTGGATAGCCTGGTGATCCTCGGCGTGGTGGTCATCAACGCGGTGATTGGCTTCATTCAGGAGGGCAAGGCCGAAGAGGCGTTGGCCGCCATCCGCGGCATGCTCTCGCCGCGTGCCCAGGTGCTCAGGGATGGCCGCCGGCAGGAGATCGACGCGGCCGAGCTGGTGCCGGGGGATATCGTATTTCTCGTCTCCGGCGACCGCGTTCCAGCGGACCTGCGGCTGCTGGAGGTCAAGAGCCTCAAGGTGGAGGAGGCGGCGCTCACCGGGGAATCGGTGGCCGTGGAAAAACAGGTGGACCCAGTGCCCGCAGCGGCTCCTCTGGGCGACCGTGCTAGCATGGCTTGGTCTGGCACCTTGGTCACCTACGGCCAGGCCACCGGCGTGGTGGTGGCCACTGGCCGCCATACCGAGATCGGCCGCATCAGCCAGATGCTGGCCGAGGTCGAGAGAATCGAGACCCCGCTGCTGCGTAAGCTCAAGCACTTCGGCTACCTGCTCACCTGGGTGATCCTGACCGTCGCCGCATTGACCTTCGCCTTCGGCACCTTGGTGCGCGACTACTCGGCGGGCGAGATGTTCCTCGCCGCCGTGGGCCTGGCGGTGGCCGCCATCCCCGAGGGGCTGCCGGCCATCCTCACCATCACCCTGGCCCTGGGCGTGCAGGCCATGGCACGACGCCGCGCCATCGTGCGGCGGCTGCCGGCGGTGGAGGCCTTGGGTTCGGTCACGGTGATCTGCTCGGATAAGACTGGCACCCTCACTCGCAACGAGATGACCGTGCAGGCGTTGCTGACCGCCGAGCACGAATTCCATGTCACCGGTGTGGGCTACGCCCCGCATGGCGGCTTCGAGCTCGACGGCCGCGAGGCGGCGGTCGATGCCTATCCCCTTTTGCGCGACATCGCCCGTGTGGCTTTGCTCTGCAACGATGCGAGCCTAGAGCCTGAGGGCGAGACCTGGCGCCTCAATGGCGACCCCACCGAGGGGGCGCTGGTGACCCTGGCGCTCAAGGCCGGCTTGGACCCGAAGTACGAGGCCGAGGCCTGGCCGCGCACCGACGTCATCCCCTTCGAATCCGCGCACCGCTTTATGGCCACCCTGCACCACGACCACACCGGCCGCGGTTGGATCGCATTGAAGGGCGCGCCAGAACGGGTCCTGGCCCTGTGCACCCGGCAGCGCGTGGCGGCCGGGGATGAACCCCTTGAGCCGGAGCGCTGGCAGGCCGCCATGCAGGACATCGCTGCACGCGGCATGCGCCTGCTCGCCCTGGCGGTGAAGCCCGCCACGGCGGACAAGCGCGTGCTGGAATTCGCCGATGTCGAAGCGGGTGATTTCACCCTGCTCGCGGTCGCCGGCATTGCCGACCCCCCGCGTGAGGAGGCGATCCGGGCCGTGGCCGACTGCCGCGCGGCGGGGATCCGCGTGAAGATGATCACCGGCGACCACGCCGCAACCGCCAGTGCCATCGGTGCTGAGCTCAAGCTTGCGGATGAGATCCACACCCTCACCGGCAGCGAGATCGAGGCCATGGATGCGGATGCGTTGCGGCGTGTGGCCTTGGCGACGGAGATCTTCGCCCGCGCCAGTCCCGAGCACAAACTGCGCCTGGTCGAGGCCCTGCAGGCCGAAGGCCAGGTGGTCGCCATGACCGGCGACGGGGTCAACGACGCCCCCGCCCTGAAACGCGCCGATGTGGGCGTGGCCATGGGAATGAAGGGCACCGAGGCGGCCAAGGAGGCGGGGCAGATCGTCCTTGCCGACGACAACTTCGCCACCATTGCCGCCGCCGTGGAGGAGGGCCGGCGCATCTACGACAACATCCGCAAGGCGATCGTCTTCATCCTTCCCACCAACGGCGGCCAGGCCGGTGTGCTGGTGGCGGCCATCCTCCTGGGCCTAAGCGAACTGCCCATCACCCCGGTGCAGATCCTTTGGGTCAACATGGTCACCGCCGTGACGCTAGCGCTCGCGCTCGCCTTCGAGCCGGCGGAGGCCGACGTCATGCGCCGGCCGCCGCGCCCGCCGCAGGAGCCCATCCTCACCCCCTTCATGCTCTGGCGTGTGGCCTTCGTCTCCGTCCTGCTGGTCGGCGGCAGTCTGGGTCTGTTCCTGTGGGAGCTCGAACGCGGGGCGAGCCTGGAAGTCGCGCGCACCGCCACCGTCAACCTGCTGATGCTGGGCGAGGTGTTTTATCTCTTCAACTGTCGGCGGCTCGTCAACCCCGTGCTCGCCTGGGAGGGGCTGACGGGCAACCACTGGGTCTGGGTGGCCATCGCTGCCCTCATTGCACTGCAGCTTGCCTTCACCTATGCGCCGCTCATGCAAACCCTGTTCCACACCGCTGCGCTCGACCCGGCGGCCTGGGGGCGCATCCTCGCCTTCGGCCTGTTCGTCTTGCTCGTGGTGGAGCTGGAGAAGGCAGTCGTGCGACGCCTGTAGCTGTCCACCGGCTGCCGCAGCGGGTGTCCATGCCCTGTCCTCCGCGGCAAGGTTGCCCGCAGCGTACAAGTGAATCATGATCTTGCTCAAGCACCGGCAACGACGCTACCCCTATGCATCAACCCTTCGGCGAATTCGCCCTGCTCCTGCTCATCGCCGCGGCCGTGGGGGCGCTGGCTGTGCGCCTCAAGCAGCCGGTCCTCATCGCCTACATCGCCGTGGGCATTCTGGTCGGGCCGGCGGGTTTCGGTCTGGTCAGGGCCGAGGACCAGATTGATCTGCTCGCCCAGGTGGGCGTGGCGGTGCTGCTCTTCTTGGTGGGTCTCAAGCTCGATATCCAACATGTTCGCCTCATCGGCCCGGTGGCGCTCGCCACTGGCCTGGGGCAGCTTGGCTTCACCATCCTCTTCGGTTTCCTCATCATCCTGGCTCTGGGCAAGGGGTGGCTCGAGGCACTCTACGTGGCGGTGGCGCTGACCTTCTCCAGCACCATCATCATCGTCAAGCTCCTGTCCGACAAGCGCGAGATCGACACCCTGCACGGCCGCATCGCGGTGGGCTTCCTCATCGTCCAGGACATCGCCGTGGTGGTGGCGATGATGGCCATGAGCGCATTGCGCGGGGCGGGCGAGGCCGACCTCTGGCCGGTGCTCGCCTCGCTCGTGGCACGTGTGACGGCGGCGGCGCTGTTTCTGTTCGTGCTCATGCGCTACATCCTGCCGCGCCTTGCGCGCATCATGGCCCGCTCGCAGGAGCTCCTGCTCATCTTTGCCATCGCCTGGGGCACGGGGCTCGCCGCTTTAGGCGAGTGGGCCGGCTTCTCCAAGGAGGCGGGGGCGTTTCTCGCCGGTTTCTCGCTCGCCTCCACGACCTACCGCGACGCCATCGGTGCGCGGCTCACTGGCATCCGCGACTTCCTGTTACTGTTCTTCTTCATCGACCTGGGGGCCAAGCTCGACTTCTCCACCCTGGGCGGGGAGGTCTGGCCTGCGGTCATCCTGTCGGCCTTCGTGCTGATCGGCAACCCTCTCATCGTCATGGCCATCATGGGCTGGATGGGCTATCGTAAGCGCACCGGCTTCCTCGCCGGCCTCACGGTCGCCCAGATCAGCGAGTTCTCCATCGTCTTCGTCGCCATGGGTATCAACCTCGGTCATGTTGGCATGGAGGCCCTGGGGCTCACCACCCTGGTGGGTATGGCGACCATCGCCCTTTCCACCTACATGATCCTCTATTCCCACCCCCTCTACGAACGCCTGGCACCCTGGCTCGGCGTGTTCGAACGCCGCCGCCCCCATCGCGAACTCGCTGTCGAGCGCCAGGCGCACGGCACCCCACGTCCGGACGTGGTGGTCTTCGGGCTCGGTCGTTATGGCGAGCGCCTGGCGCGCCGCCTTGCCGAGATGGGCGTTGGCGTCCTCGGCGTCGATTTCGATCCCGAAACGGTGCGGCGGCTGCGCCGCCAGGGGCTCGCCGTCCGCTTCGGCGACGGCCAAGACCCGGACTTCCTGGAGAGCCTGCCGCTCGCAGACGTTCCCTGGGTCGTGAGCACCCTGCCGGATCTCGAATCCAACCGCATGCTCTTGCATGCCCTGGCCGAACGCGGTTACGGTGGCGAGGTCGCTGTAGTGGCACGTGACGAAGCGCAGGGCACGGCACTCAAGCGCTCTGGTGCTCCCACCGTGCTGTACCCCTTCCGCGACGCGGTGGATTTCACCGTGGAGCACCTCACCGCCCTGCTGGGTCGCGCCGGCGACCGGGATAACGCCGCGGCACCCGCGGAGGGCCTTGCGGGCGGCCATTCCCAGGTGCCGGGCACGAGCCAACCGGCCTGACCGATCGGAGGCGATATGACGATACTCAAGCGGATCCTTGCGGCCACCGACCTCTCCGCCCCCGCCCGCCACGCGGTGGCGCGCGCCTATCACATTGCCGGCGTGACGGGTGCCGAGCTTACCCTGTTACACGTCATCAACCAGGGGGCGTTGGATGAGCTCCGCACCCTCCTGGGCGGGACCGCCGCGGCGGTCGAGCAGCGCCTGCTCGATACGGCGCGCGAGGCCCTCGGCCAGCTGGCCGATGAGCTCGGGCAAAAACACGGTGTGAGCGCCAGCCTGCGCCTGTCCGCCGGGCGCGTACTGGCCGCTATCCTGGATGAGGCCGATGCCCTAGACGCCAGTCTCATCGTCGTCGGCGCCCGTGGGGAGGGCTTCTTGGGTAGGCTGCTGATCGGCACCACCGCAGAACGCCTCCTCCGCCGCACTTCAAGGCCCATGTTGGTGGTCAAACAGACGCCGCACGAGGCCTATCGGCGGGTGCTGGTCCCGGTGGACTTCTCACCTCGGTCGGTCGAGGTCTTGCGCCTCGCCCAGGCCACAGCGCCCGGGGCGGAACTGATCCTATTCCACGCCTTCGAGGCTCCGTTCGAATCCAAGCTGCGCTACGCCGGGGTCGAGGAGGAAACGCTCGGACGCTATCTCGCCACTGCTCGCAGCGATGCCCTGGCCAGATTGCAGGCGCTCACGGCCGCCGCCGGCCTCAAGGCCGTGCAGGTCCACCTGCGTGTCCAGCATGGCGAGGCTGCCCGCATGATCCTGGCGCAGGAACTGGAACACGACTGCGACCTGATCGTGCTGGGCAAACACGGCCAGGGCATGCTAGAGGAGCTGCTGCTCGGCAGCGTGACCAAGCACGTGCTGGCGGAGTCGGTGGGGGATGTGTTGGTGGTCAACCAGCCGCT
>CALAMX010000008.1 GCA_937925755.1 uncultured Burkholderiales bacterium | reverse complement strand
CCAAACGACCCGGGCGAGTTTCGTCGCAGACACAAAGCCAGACACCCGCTTGGGCCGCACCAGCCCGCAGGGCGCAGGACAGCACGCAGTGCGGGTCCCGAGCGCAGCGAGGGATGGGCCGAAGGCCCACAAAGCGGGTTGTTGCGGGCTCACCCTGCGGGTGAGTCGTCTTAAGACCACATCCTTCAATGGATTCATGACGTTGCAACACAAAAAAGCGGTCAACTGCGGTTTTTAGGATGATGGGACTTCCATGCAGAACGTCGTGGATCGTCGGCGCATTGAAGCGCATTCTGCGCCAGGTTCCGAATAGGAGGCATGGGCTGGTGCTGGCTTCACCTGTCTTCCGCGCCAGGAAAATAGATGAAAGCCCATGTTTCGGTGCGTATGGAGGTGTCCGCTGCATCGATGTGGGATATGTCGGCCGGTTCGGCCAGTGCGGCGAGTATGATCGAGCCGCTGCGACCGCCCAATGCTTCGAGTTCGCCTTTGCTTGGATCGCTCTGCATAAGTTGCTGCGCGGGCGCTCGGCTCCGTTGCGCGGTGTTGGCTTCGGCCGCTCGCTTCCGCTCGCTTAACCTGCCTGACGGCAGGTTAGCCTACGCCGAAACTCCGTTTTGGCTTCGGCCGCTCGCTTCGCGGCTTAACATGCGCTACGCGCATGTTAGCCTACGCCGAAACTTCGTTTGGGCCCCATGACTGACTTCCTGTCAAGTCACGGTCCTATGCTTTGGTTGCGCGGCGCTCAATCTCGCTCGCCGGGTTAGGCAGCGCTTCCTTAGCCGTTACGGCACCAGCCGTAGCAGCCGCGCCAGAAACTCCAACGCGTTTTGGTTGAGGAAGATCACCGTGAAAATCGTAACCAGGAAATAGATCGTGAATTTTTTGTCCAGCCTGACCAGCTCCGTGCGCAGGTTGGCGATATCTTCTTTCAACTCTGCGCGCAGGTTGGCGATGTCTTCTTTCAACTCCGTGCGCACGTTGGCGATGTCTTCTTTCAACTCCGCGCGCACATGGGTGATGTCTTCTTTGGTCGCCAACTCGTCGCGCAGCTCGTGCTTGAGCTCTTCCTTGACCTCCAGCTTGCGTTGCGCGGCGATCTCCCGGCTGCGCGCCTCGATATGCGTAAGCGACGCCTCCATGCTCCTGGCCACCGCCAGCGCATCTTCGCGCCCCAGGCGCTTTTCGAGCAAATCAAAAACTTCGAACGGTATGTTCATGCCCGCATCTTAGCACGCTGCAAGTCACAACTCGGACTGCCATGTGCGGCCACCTCGACCGCAGGATGTGACACATCCATCCCCTTGCAGATGCGCACGTGATGCCGATTTGGACGGTATACAGCACAAGTCTATCGACCGCCGGGACGCTCCCGGTGCGGTGCTGATGTCGCTGGACACCTTCCACAGCTCGATGCAGACCGTTCATCTGCTCAAATCGCCAGCCAACGCTGCCCACCTGGGCACACTCCATCGAGCAGTACCGCCATGGACAGATCGAGCAGCAGGGCCCGGTCGAGGCCGGCTTAAGGCCAGATGCTGAGACTGACCTCTACCCTGGCCGCCAGGGAGGACTACAACTACCGCTCTGCCCTCTGTCACCCGGTGTTACGTAAACCGGCCGCCACGGCGTTGATGGAGCGTAACAGCGGCTCCAGCCAGGGGCTGGGGGCGTCGTCGGTCCCCGGCTCGGCACGCAGACGTTTGAGCAGACTCACCTGGATGTAGTTGAGCGGGTCGAGGTAAGGGCGGCGACGGGTGAGCGAAGCGGCCAGGTCGGGGTGTTCCTCGAGCAGCCGCTCGATGCCGGCGACTTCGAGGATCTGCCGGCAGGTGCGGCGGTATTCCTCAGCGATGACGGCATGGATCTCGCGCCCCAAGCGGGGGTCTACGCACAGGGCGGCGTATTCCGCGGCAATACCCATGTCCGCCTTGGCCAGGGCCATCTGCGCGTTGGACAGCAGGGTGCGGAAGAAAGGCCAGTCCTGGTACATGCGCTGCAGCCGTGTGAGGCGGGTGGGGTCAGCCGCGCGCCAGGCCGCGAGTGCCGCGCCGATCCCATACCAGGCCGGCAGGGTGTGGCGCGACTGGGCCCAGGCGAACACCCAGCCAATGGCCCGCACCGATGTGAGGGACCGGTCCTGCCGTCTGCGGTGCGAGGGGCGCGAGCCGATGTTGAGCAGGGCGATCTCACGGATCGGCGTGGCCTCGTAGAAGTAGTCGAGGAAGCCGGGCGTGGCCTCGGTGAGGACCCGGTAGTGCGCCTCGCCCAGACGGGCGATCTCGTCCATGATGGCAAGGTGGTCGCGGCGGTCCTCGGCCACGGGGCGCAGCATATGGGCGCTCGCCTTGAGCAGGGCAGATGCCCCCATGGTGAGCTCGTAGATCGCCGTCTCGGTGTTGTTGTACTTGTAGAACAACACCTCGCCTTGCTCGGTGAACTTGATCTGGCCGTGTACGGTGCCCGGCGGTTGCGCCAAGATGGCATCGTGGGTGGGGCCGCCGCCGCGGCCGATGGTACCGCCACGGCCGTGGAACAGCCGGCAGGAGATGCCGTGCGCCTGCGACAGCGCCAGGACCTTTTTCTGCGCCTCGTAGAGCTTCCAGGCCGAGGCCAGGATGCCTCCGTCCTTGCAGGAATCGGAATAGCCCAGCATGACCTCCTGCCCCTCGCCGAAGGCCGTGAGCATGGCCTGGTAGTCGGGCAGGCCGTAGAGCTCCCCCAGCACCTGTTCGATGCGGTCGAGGTCGTCGATGGTCTCGAACAGGGGGCTTGCGCCGATGTGGCAATACCAGCCTTCTTGGGTACGGCCGACTAGGCCCGCCAGTGCAGCAAGGAACATCACCTCGAGCACGTGGCTCGCGTGGTGGGTCATGGAGATGACGTAGCGGCCGAAGCAGGCCGGCCCAAGCTCGCGGCGCATGCGTGCGATGAGTCTGAACACGCGCAGACACTCCTGGGTATCTTCGGAGAGGGTGGCCGGATCGAGGCGGGCGTAGGTCGCGGGCTCGCGGATGGCGGCGCACAAGAGGTCAAGGCGCTCTTTTTCGCTCAGGGCCGCGTAATCGATACCCTTTGCTGCGGCCAGGACCTCTGCGCAGGCCTGGCTGTGGCGGCTCGATTCCTGGCGCACGTCGAGCCGCAGCAAGTGGAAACCGAAGGTCTGCACCAGACGGATGAGGTCGGTGAGCTGGTCCTCCGCCACCGCCCGGTCGCCATGCGCGATGAGCGAGTCGTAGATCAGCCGAAGATCGGCGAGAAAGACCTCGGCATCGGCATAACCCTCCTCTGTGGGCGCCGGTGCGACCCTGCCAGCCATCGCCTGCTCGACCCATACCAGGTTGCGCGCGAGCCGCCAGCGCATGAAGGCGAGCTTGCGGCGATAGGGCTCCTGCCGGTAACGATCCACCTGGCCGTCGAAACAGCGGGCGGCCAAGGGCTCATCGGCGGCAAGGCTGGCCATGAAGGCAGCGGAGGGCTCGCACAGACGTTGGGAATAGGTCAGCTCGTCCATCAACAGGTCGAGCCGGCGCAGGTATTCGGCCAGCGCCGTGCGTGCCTGCAACCACCAGGTCAGCTCCGTGACCTCGGCGGTGACCAGGGGATGGCCGTCGCGGTCGCCGCCGATCCAAGAGCCGAAACATAGGAAGCTGGGCACTTTGAGCTGCGCCGCCGCCTCGCCGTAGACATCGGCCAGGGCGCGCGCGAAATTGCGGTAGACACGCACCACCGCCTGGAACAGCGAGCTGGGGAAATAGCTCAAGCCACTGGCCACCTCGTCGCGCACTTCGACACGCTGGGCGCGCACCTCGTCGGTCTTCCACAGCACTTGGATCTGGTTGGCGAGCCGCTGCCGCACCTCCTCGCGGTAAAAGCCGCGCAGGCGGGGGTCGTCCAAGGCCTGCAGGGTTTGGAAGATCCCTTGCAGCGCGCTTTTGATCGTGCGCCGCTTCGCCTCCGAGGGGTGGGCGGTGATGACCGGCATATAGGTCAACTCGGAAAGCAGACCGGAAAGCGCCTGCGCTGGCACCCCCTGTTCCTTCAGCCCCAGCAACACGTCGTGGAAAGAGCCGCGCCACATGTGCCCCGCCCGCTGCACCGCGCGTTGGCGCTCTTTCAGCCCCCAGACCTCCTCTGCCACCGATAGCAGGCTGAAATAGATGCTGAAGGCGCGGATGATCTGGTTGAGCTCGGCCGGCGCCAGGGCCTCGATCAGAGCGATCAGCCTTTCCGGACGCAGCGACTGTCCATGGCCGCGCGGCGCGGAGAAATCCCGAATGAGCGCATTCAGGGTGGCATAGACATGGGGCGCAAGCTGGCCCTTGAGCACCTTGCCCAGCAGCACGGTGAGCAGCCGGATGCGGCTGCGCAGTTCGCGTTCCTGGGACAGGATCTGCACGCTAGCCCTCCCCGGCGCCTGCCTGACGCAAACTGATCACCGGCCAGCCATGCGCCTGCGCATGGGCAAGCAAGGTGGTGTCCGGATCCACTGCCACGGGATGGGTCACACGTTCGAGCAGGGGCAGGTCGTTGAACGAATCGGAATAGAACCAACTCTCCGCGACATCGTCCCAACCCAAGCCCCGGGCGCTGAGCCACTGCTCGAGGCGCTGCACCTTGCCCTCGCGAAAAGAGGGCGTGCCCAGCACTCGCCCCGTGAACTCGCCACCTTTTTCCTCCGGCTCGGTGGCGATTAAATGCTCCACCCCCAGATAGCGGGCAATCGGCGCGGTGACGAAGCGGTTGGTGGCCGTGATGATGATGCGTGTGGCATCCGTGTGGCGCGCGAGCAATGCCGGCGCGCCCGGCGCGATCATGGGCAGGATGCGATCGCGCATGAACTCGGCGTGCCAAGCCTCGAGCTGCCGGCGCGGATGACGCGACAAGGGCTTCAACTGGAAATCGAGAAACTCGTGGATGTCCAGGGTACCGGCCTTGTATTGTTCATAAAAGGACTGGTTGCGGGCCTCGTAGACTTCACGATCGAGCACGCCCTTCTCGATCAAAAACTGGGCCCACTCGAAGTCCGAGTCGCCGGCGAGCAGAGTGTTGTCCAAGTCGAACAGGGCGAGGCGCATACGCGGTAAATTGGCTTTTTTGAGATCAAACCGTACAGTATAGCCGAGACGATGAACCTCGTATCCGCTCACCTCCCCCCGCTGCTGGCCCTCACCCTCTGGCTCGCCCTCGCGGCGGGTGCATACTGGCACTTGCGCCATTGTCGCTGGCGCATGCTCGCCGACCGCGACAATCTCAACGTCTTTCTCGGCGCCTGCGTAGCGATCCTCGCCCTGTGGTTGATCCGCACCGGCATCAAGCCGGGTCTGAGTTTCCACCTCCTAGGGGCCACTGCGCTCACGCTCATGTTCCGCCCGGCCTTCGCCCTGCTGGCACTGACCCTGGTCACCGCCGCAGTCGCCATGTGGGACGGTGAGCTTCTGGCCCTCCCTGCCAACCTGCTCATCACCGGCGTAATACCGGTGTCTGTGAGTTGGCTGCTCTACCGCTTAGTCGACCGGCGGCTGCCCAATCACCTGTTCGTCTACATCTTCGCCAACGCCTTCTTCGGCGCGGCGATCGCCATCAGCGCCGTAGGTCTCGCCTCCACTGGGCTCGCCGCAGTCCTTGGGGTGTATACCCTGGACTATCTGCTGCGCGAATACCTGCCCTATTACCTGCTCATGGCCTGGAGTGAGGCCTTCGCCACCGGCATGGTGATGACCCTGCTGGTGGTCTACCGGCCGCAGTGGGTGGCCACCTTCGACGA
>CALAMX010000007.1 GCA_937925755.1 uncultured Burkholderiales bacterium | reverse complement strand
TTGATGTCTTCGATGACGGCGCGCCATTTCTCCTTGGCCGTGCGGTAGACCAGGTCGTTGTAGTCTTTGCGGATCATCGGCTTGTTGGTGGGGATGACCACCGTCTCCAGGCCGTAGATCTGCTGGAACTCATAGGCCTCGGTGTCGGCCGTGCCGGTCATGCCGGCCAGCTTCTCGTACATGCGGAAGTAGTTCTGGAAGGTGATCGAGGCGAGTGTCTGGTTTTCGCGTTGGATCGGCACCCCCTCCTTGGCCTCCACCGCCTGATGCAGCCCCTCGGACCAGCGTCGGCCGTGCATGAGCCGGCCGGTGAATTCATCGACGATGATCACCTCGTTGTTCTGCACCACATAGTGTTGATCGCGGTGGTACAGCACATGCGCGCGCAGGGCTGCGTAGACGTGGTGCATCAGGCGGATGTTGCTGGCCTCATAAAGGCTGCCGCCCGCCGGCAGCAACCCGAGTTCGGTGAGCATCTGCTCCACGCGCTCGTGACCGCGCTCGGTGAGGATGACCTGGTGCGCTTTCTCGTCGACCACGTAGTCGCCGATGGGCCCGCTCTCGCCCTCCTTGTACTCGCGCTCCTGCCGCTCCAAGCGCGGCGGGATCTGATTGACGATCTTGTACAGCTCGACGTTGTCGTCGGCCTGGCCGGAGATGATGAGCGGCGTGCGCGCCTCGTCGATCAGGATGGAATCCACCTCGTCGACGATGGCGTAGTGGAGGCCCCGTTGCACCCGCTGGCTCACGTGGAAGACCATGTTGTCGCGCAGATAGTCGAAGCCAAACTCGTTGTTGGTGCCGTAGGTGATGTCGGCGGCATAGGCGGCATGCTTTTCCTCGGGCGGCTGCTGCGAGTAGATCACCCCGACGCTGAGCCCCAGGAAACGGTAGATCTTACCCATCCACTCGGCATCGCGACTCGCCAGGTAATCGTTTACCGTCACCACGTGCACGCCCTTGCCGGGCAAGGCGTTGAGGTAGACGGCTAGGGTCGCCACTAGCGTCTTGCCCTCACCCGTGCGCATCTCGGCGATCTTGCCCTGGTGTAGCGCAATGCCGCCGATCAACTGCACGTCGTAATGGCGCATGCCGAGGGTGCGTTTGCCCGCCTCGCGTACCGCGGCGAAGGCCTCGGGCAGAAGCTGATCCAGGGTCTCGCCGCGCGCCAAGCGGTTGCGAAACTCCCCGGTCTTGGCCGCCAGCGCCTCGTCCGAGAGCTTTTCGAACTGCGGCTCCAAGGCGTTGATCTGGGCGACGATGGCGCGGTATTGCTTGAGCAGCCGCTCGTTGCGGCTGCCGAAGATCTTCTTGAGGATGTTCAGAGGCATGAAGGTGTCGTCTGATCTGTGTGGGCGCGCCAGCACTCAGGCGCGGGATGTCAAGCTCGGAATGTTAGCATAGGCATATCTACCCGATTCTTAAGCTGGCCATGGCTCACCCATCCCTGCCCCTGCAGCGGCTGCGCAGCCTGCTCGCCGGCGAGCGAGCGCTCGCCGTGGTCCTGCCACAGGCACGCCGGCTCGCCGAGCTAAACCGTATACTCTCGCGCAGCGTGCCGCCGGGCGTGGCCCGCGTCTGCCGGCTGGTCGCCCTGCAGGGCGACACCGCCGTGGTCTTTTGTGCCCACGGGACCGCCGCCGCCCGGCTGCGCAGCCAAGCACGCTCGGTCGCCGCGGCGCTCAGCGCCACTGGCGACCCCGTGCGCACGATCCAGGTCAAGGTGCGGGCCGACTGGGCCATGCCCGAACCCCCGGTGAAGCGCGGCATGGCGCCCACGGCCCTCAAGGCCTGGGCCGATTTGCAGGCATCGCTGCCAGAAGGGGCGCTCAAGGACGCGGTCGTGCGCTTGCTGCAACATCAGCGCAGCGACTCGGTCAGCCCTTACAATCCCGCCCATGTCCCGTGAAAACATCTTCCTCATCGGCCTCATGGGCGCCGGCAAGACCACTGTCGGCCGCGTACTCGCCCGCGAGCGGGGCTTGAGTTTCGTCGATTCCGACCATGAGATCGTCGCCCGCTGTGGCGTATCCATCCCCACCATCTTCGAGATCGAGGGCGAGGTGGGCTTCCGGCGACGCGAGTCGGCCATGATCGACGAGCTCACCCAGCGCCAGGGCATCGTGCTCGCCACCGGCGGTGGCGCCGTGCTCGACCCGGACAACCGGCAGCGCCTGAAGACGCGCGGCACCGTCGTCTATCTGCATGCCCAACCGCAGGAGCTGTGGTTGCGCACCCGGCACGACCGCAACCGGCCGCTGCTGGCGACCGCCGACCCTCTGAGGAAGCTGCAGGAGCTCTACGCCGTGCGCCACCCGCTCTATCTAGAGACGGCGCACATCGTCCTCGACACCGGCCGGCAGAGCGTCGCAAGCCTGGTTGCCAAGTTGCAGCGCTGCCTGGCCGAGCGCGCGGCGCAGCTGCAGGCGGACGGAGAATGCACCGACTGATCGCCATCACTCTGGGGCTATGCGCACTTGCCGCCCTGGCGACCGAATACCGCGCCGGTCCCGAGGACTACCGGTCCTATCTCAGCCGGCTCAAGGCCGGCGACCGCCTCCTGCTCGCCGCAGGCGACTACACCCAGGGGCTGCCGCTCCACGGCCTGGAAGGCACAGCCGAACTTCCCGTCGTCATCGAGGGGCCGGCCGATGGGCCGCGCGCCCGCTTCCTGGCGCGCCGCGGTGCCAACACGGTGAGTCTCATCAACGTCCGCCACGTGGTCATCCGCAACCTAGAGCTCGATGGCCAGCACCTCCCAGTGGACGCCGTCAAGGCCGAGGGCCATGCCCGCTTCGCCCACTTCGTCACCCTGGAGAACCTATACATCCACGACCATGACGCCAGCCAGCAAAACGTCGGCATCTCCAGCAAATGCCCCGCATTCGGTTGGGTGGTGCGCGGCAACCGCATCGAGCGCGTGGGCACCGGCATGTACTTCGGCAACTCCAATGGCGAGGCACCCTTCGTCGCCGGCCTGATCGAGCATAACCGCGTGCGTGACACCCTGGGCTACAACCTGCAGATCAAGCACCAGCGGTCGCGCCCCGCGGGCATGCCTGGCGCCGGCCAGCGCCACGACACCGTGATTCGCCGCAACCTCTTCGACAAGTCGGCGGGTGGCTCCACCGGTCCCATGGCCCGGCCAAACGTCCTGGTTGGCCACTGGCCCCTGATGGGCGAGGGGGCTGAGGACCGCTACCTCATCTATGCCAACCTGTTCTGGCAGAACCCCACCGAGGCCCTGTTCCAGGGCGAGGGCAACGTGGCGCTCTACAACAACATCTTCGTCAACCACCATGGGCCGGCGGTGCGCATCCAGCCGCACAACGACGTGCCGCGCCGCATCGATATCTTTCAGAATACGGTACTGGCCCGCGACGAGGGCATCGCCCTGCGTCGCCGTGAGGGCCAGAGGGATGGGCCATGGCGGGTGTTCAATAATCTGGTATTGGCCGCAACCCCTCTCCTAGGGGCAGACCCGCATGACAATCTTGCGGGTCGCCTGCATGAGGCCACACGTTGGCTTCTGCGCCCTGTCGCGGATCTCGCGAGACTCGATCTCGCCCCGAGGATGGCGTACGTCTGTGACAACGCGACCTCAGGTGCTGGTCTCGACGAGCATGCCGAGGCTCGCCTGGATTACGACGGCCGGCCCCGCGTCGGGTGTGAGATAGGGGCCTGTGTGCGCGGACCGTGTCCCTCACCGGCGCGGACTTTTATACTGGGACTCGAATAATGGGGAGGACTGTCGGAAAATCTTACACTCGCCTGCTGCGGTACCAGTGATGTTTGGATAGGGCATTGATTCTCAACACGATAATTCTTATGGCGTAAATCTTGCTTGAGGATTGCTCTAGGATCTATCATCGCCAGCAACCTGCTGTGATCGAGCCGTAATACGGATCGAGCCGCAATACGTTAGGAGAACTGTCATGAAGTGCACGATAGTGATCGGAGGCGTCCTTTTCGCGTCCACCCTGGCCATGGCCGACTGTTCCCCCACCACCCGGGTGACAGGTGCTGCCCTCAACAGCCTGATCATTGGCAACACGGTCTGCGCCACCCGCGGCAGTGAGGTGTGGCAGGAACAGCACCGCAGCGGTGGCCAGCTATGGGATTACAAAAAGGGGCCGGGGCACCCCATTGACCCTAGCAAGCAGGTCGGAACCTGGAGCATCTCCCGGAACATCGTGACCTACTGTTACACCGGCGGCATCTGCTATGGCTACACCGTGCACGGGACGGGGTCCGGTTCCTACGACTTCTGCGCACCCAATGGCAGCGTGGTGGTCAGTGGTGCCACGTTCAAGCCGGGCTACACAAGCTGCCCATAACAAGATGCAAACACCAGGGACTCTGGTGACGGAGTCCACCCTGGTGCTGGCAAGGCCCGGTGCTTCGATCTGAGTCAAACCTCATGATGCCCTGAGGCGTCGTGCCGCCAGCCAAGCGATCGACAGCACCAGCAGGAGGATACGCGGGCTGTCGATGAGGCTGTCCATGCTGCCCAGCACTAGAAAGCCCATCAAGGCGGCAAAAGGCGGGACCGCCAGCGCGTCACCCTGCCAAGCGGTGCGCACCGCCCGGCTGATCGCCAGCAAGAGGAGGAGGGCGAAGGCCAACACGCCCATCCAACCCTGCTCGAACAGCAAGGTCACCGGCAAAGACCAGATATGCCAGGGCAGGTCGTTGTCGACACTGAAGAACCAATGATCCATGCCGCGATCGAAATCTCCGTTGTCGAGCAGGTTGCGTCCATCCGCCGTCTGTAGTCGCAACTGATCGACGTCCACCACCGTGCCGGCATCCGCGTTGTACAAGGAAAGTTTGACTGGTCGCTGGGCGTACCAGGGGGTGTTTCCCACTTCGCCGGAATGGAGGGGGATGTCGTCGAAAAACACCCACGCGCCGGCGGTCGGGATGGCGATGCGCAAAAATTCACAGCGCGCCGAGGTGAGCAGCCACTTCTCGCACAGGGACATGCTCAAGGCGGCACCTGGCTGGGCGCTGCGCAGGGCGAGGGCCAGGTGGTAGTCCTCCCCTGGCCGCACGGCGACGAACTGCTCGACGTACAAAGGGCTGCCCGCGCCCAGGCGTAGGAAAATGTTTCCTTTCTCGGTCTGTAGTTGAAACGTGGCGGCGTGTACGTCCGCGCTGCGCCAGGCGTGGGTCTGCGGATAACTACCCAGGCCCATGCCGAAGGCAGCCGTGCTCCAATCCGGGTCGCGCAAGGCCAGGACGGCACGCCAGTGGTCTATGCGGGTCTTGAGATCCGTGCCTGATCGCGCCAGTCGTTCCTGCGTGAAGGTACCGCGCCAGACCGGCCATGCCACCGCCATGGTCAGCGCGGTCAGGGTGACCACGGCGATGGCCGCTTGCCAGGGCAACCGGCCGGCACGGCGAGCTCGCGCCAGCAACAGCATGAACAGGGTCAGCAGCAAGGCCACCACGTAGGCCGCATACCCGATGCGGGCGAAGGTCACCATCATGGCGTAGGTCGTGGCCAAGAGCAGGATGCTGCCGGCCGACTTGACCAGCCAGCCGCGCCGCATGTACGTGAGATACAGTAGGAAAGGCACGCACAGCGTAAGATAGGCCTCGAGGTCGGCTCCGCCCGTATGCATCTGCGAGAAGGGACCGGTGACTCGATAGACGTCGGCGAAGTTGGTGAGCCCCGGAAAGGTCAGGCGTTCCCAGAATACCACCGCCACTGTCCCGGCCAACCCCAGTACCATGCCCAAGCCAAGACGCTCTTGCACACGCGGCAGGTGGACCTGCATGCGGGACAGGAGCCCGTAGAGTAAAAAGGCCCAGATGGCCCCTTTGGCGACGCGCAGGGCGTTGAGGTCGCTGTAATAGTGACTCAAGGCGTTGACGTCGGGTGTCGACCAGGGCAGTAAGCCGCGCGCAAGCCCTACGGCATAGGACAGTGCCAGCAGGGTGAAGGTCAAGCGCAGGAGCGGGTCAGGCCGATGGCGGCCAATGACCGGGGGTAGACGCGCGTAACCGATGACTACGCTGAGCAGCAGCAACAGGTCGAACTCGTCGAGGAAGAAACGACCGCTCCAAGGGGCGAGGTCGAGCAGCGGCAAGGCGGCCGGTAGGACCACCAGCATGGCCTGCGGATGGCGCCAGATGAGCAGCGCATAACCGCCCAACATCAAACCGAGCAGCAATGGATGTAAAGGAAAGGTTGCCACCCCCCAGGCGGCAGCGGCCAGGCCACCCGCAATGAGGGCAAGACCGCGCCAGGACGGTGTCTGCAGGCGTATGCGGGGGAAGGGCCCGCCCGGCAACGGGTAGGGCGCTTCCGGCTCGCGGCTGGCCAAGGGGAACGCCGCCCTGTGCCCGGGTTGGCCGGCATCGACTTGCGCCTGCATCGGAGTAGCTGCCAGAGGCGTCGACAGGCGCGCTGTGCTGGCCAGTCGGCTGACTAGATGCGCGCATGCCCAGGCCGCCAAACCGGCCAGCAGGGCATTGGTCGGGTCGGGGCGCAAGCCCTCCAGGAACAGCTTGCTGGTTTCCATGAAGGCTGCTGCCAGGAATCCAAATAGTAGCGCCAGGGCGGGTGGCGACCAAGTGGCCCAGGTCAGCAGGCCGATGGGGGCGTACATCAGGGCCACGGCCGTCACGCTCTGCAAGGCTGCCTGTTCGGTGGTGTAATAGTGATAGTAGAAGGGCAGGAAACGCAGCTCGGCGAGCACGCGCATGGCCTGCTCCATACCCTGCCAGCGTTGCTCGAACCAGCCGTTCACGGTCACCAGCGCGAGCAGATAAAGGCCGCTGAGGACGAAAAGATGGCGTCTGGCGATCGACGCGAGCCGGCTGGGATGTAACGCGCCGTCCTGGCGCGCAAGCCAGACGCCTGCATAAAAGCCAAGGGCGCGGGTTGCCAGGGACAGGCCTTGGCTGATGCCGGAGACGATGAAGAACTGCACAATCTCGATAAGCCCTCCCAGCACCGCCCCCGCGGCCAATGCCCTGGCGGCCGTCCAGCAGCGGGTCCGGGGTCGCAGGCGACAGACCAGATAACCCAGGGGGGCCGTCGCCAGCGCCTCGCCGAGGGGCTTGGCCACGCTGAGACCGAGGCCGCCATGCCAGGTGCCGGGGGCGATGAACCAACCCCAAGCGCCGGACTGTATCTTCGCCGTCAGCTCCGCCATCGACAGCAGGAAGTCGTAGGGAAACAGGCTAATGGCCACGTAGGCGAAGGCGTAGGCCTTGAGCATGCGTGTGGAGAGTTGCGCGTGGTCGCGCGCCATGTCAGCAACAAAGCCCCGGAAGCGCTCTCCCCAAATCGTCGCAAGACCAATGCCGAGCAGGCTGCCGATGCCTTCGGCCAGCAAGTCGTTCAGCGACACCGTCCGGGGCGGGAAGAAGAGCTGAACGAACTCCACTGTCACGGCCAAGCCAAGGCAAAACAGCAAGGCCGTCCCCGCGGTGAGCAGCGAGGGGCACCGTCGCCTGCCCGCCAATACCTGGACGGTCAGGAAGGCGAGCGGCAGATAGAGCACGCCGTTCGCAATCCAGTCCGCGCGGCCCTGGGCGCCGACGTTCAGCAAGCGGATGTGCTGGAACAGCTCCCAGGCCTCGCCCCAGGGACGGGGCCGATAGTCGAAGGGAACCAGGCTGCCATAGACGACGAAGGCTACATAGGCCAACCATGGCAGAACGAGGGAGGGGGCTGCTGTTGCTAGAGGTTGGGGGGGGTGTCGGCGCCGTTGGCCCTGATTCATTTCGGATCTCCGGCTGGGTGTGCTGTCGGCGAATTCAGATCTACAGCGGTTATTTCGTCAATACCCGGGCCATCTCCCTTGCCAGCCGCCGGCTCGGGGGATGTCTGCGTACCAGGACCATGGCCAACAGTGTGAGTAGCGCGACCCAAGGCCACAGGGCGGCCACCGCCTTCGCCAGCCCGACGATGTTGAGCAGGGTCGATTTGGGCAGCTCAAGGCCGCCGAGCCCCAAACGCAGGAGCAGGATGGCAGTGAGCAGGCCGAAGGCGGCCAGTGGCCGATGCCGCGACACCCACGGCGTGAGCAAGAGCCAAAACGCGAGGAGGAAGGCGGCCAGGGTCTCCAGAGAGAGCACGCCGCCAACCACCCTTAGCTTGAGCAGCAGGGTGGCCGCCAGCAGCTTGACGGCGAAGGCGAGCAGGAACAGCAGCACCAAGGCGCTCACATAGTGCCCCGGTCGCAGCAGGCAGGCAGTGAACGCCCCCAGTGCGGCCATCTCCAGGGCGACGGCGGCGAACCAAGCCAGATTGAGCTGATCGAGC
>CALAMX010000006.1 GCA_937925755.1 uncultured Burkholderiales bacterium | reverse complement strand
CGGCCGCCCCAACGCCATCCTCAAGGCCGAGATTGATCGATGGGACCATGACAACGGCGGCACCCTCTGAGAAGCCTTTGCTGCGACAGGCCTTGCGCGCGCGCCGTGCCGCAGTGCCGGAAGCGGTGCGCGAGCGTGCTGGGCGTACCATCGAGCGCCTGGCCTTGCGCCGCAGACTCCTCCGGCGTGGCTGGCGCATCGGTTTCTACGTGCCGACCAAGGGCGAGGTGGACTGTCTGCCTCTGCTCAACCGCGCCTTGTGGATGGGGGCGCACTGTTATCTGCCCATACTTCCCCCGCGTGCCGGTGGCTGGCACGGCGGTCGGCGGCTGTGGTTCAGCCGCCTAGGCGGCTTACCCTGGCACTGGTCGGTCAACCGCTACGGCATCCCCGAGTACGACCACCAGCCAAGCCGACTGCGCATTGGCTGGCTACAGGTGGTCTTCCTACCGATGCTGGGCTTCGACGATGCCGGCTACCGCATGGGCATGGGGGGGGGCTATTACGACGCGAGCCTCGCCTACCTCCGCCGCCGTCGTCACTGGCGTAAACCGCTGCGGGTAGGGCTCGCCTTCGAGGCACAGCGGGTCGAGCGCCTACCGCACGACCCCTGGGACATCCCGGTGGATCTAGTCATCACCGAGGCGCGCGTGTACGACTGCCGGCAGGGCCGGCGCGCAGGCACTGGGACATAACCGTCACATCACTCTATGCCGTCTGCTCCAAGTTCATCATGGCTTCGATGAGAACGCACCTATCCTTGGGAAGGCGCGCGTCCAACCTGTAGGAGCGGCGTAAGCCGGAAACGAATCAAGCGGTCAACCGAGGTTTTTGGGTTGAGTTGCCGCCCACGCCGCCATTGGTCCGGCGCTCCCCGCGCCGGCAAACGAAAAGGGCGGGCCCCCAGCCCGCCCTCTTGCTCGCCTCGGGTATCAGGCTTACTTCTTCTCGGCTGGATTCGCCGGGGTGGCGGCCGCCGGGGTTTGCTGCTGCGCCGGCTGGGTCAGAGTCGCGAACGGGTTGGGGATGTTGCCGTAGGTGGCGGGGTTGAGGAAGGCCCCCCAGACCCCATAGGTCTGCGGGTTCATCGCTGCGGCCATCCACTGGGCGTAGAGATTGGGGTTGAGCGGGGCCATCATCAGGTTCAGGTTGGCCGGGGCGAGCGGGGCCATGGCCCAGTTCATGTACAGGGCGGGGTTGAGCGGGGCGACGGCCATCTGCAGCATGCGCGGATCGAGCGGGGCCGTCATCCACTTGAGATACAGGTTGGGGTTGAGCATGGGGGCCATGGCAGCGGTGTAGAAGTTCGGGTCCATGGCCGCGGCCAGCCAGCGGGTGTACATGGCGGGGTCCAGGAAACCGGCATAGGCACGCAGGATGTCGGGCGACATGCCGGACTGGGCCATGCGGGTGTAGGTGGCCGGGTCCATGCTGCGCTGCAGCATGATCATCATCGTCGCCGGATCCATGAGGTTGGTCATGGTCTGCACGGCGGCCTTGGGATCCTGCATGGGTTGCACGACCTTGGCCGGATCCATGAGCTGCGCGGCGGTCTGTTCAGGGCCGCTGGCCTGTTGCGCGAGGGCGAATTGGCTGGCGAGGGCAAGGCCTAGGGCGCTGACGAGAGGGGTGAGTTTCATACGTGACTCCGGTTGGTTTCGGTTGCTGGGTCGTTCGGCGTTGTGTGTGCAATGAAGTCGCACACTGCCTTTATATTTTATCATTCGAATATTAGAGTATTCGGTTCGCCGATGACCCTAGCCGCGGCGGCCATTCAAGTGTTGCGCGCCGGCAACGTCAGGCGCCCAAATAGGCGCTCTGCACCGCCGGGTCGCGCATCAGTTCGGCGCTCGCGCCCGCGAGGCGGATGCGACCGCTTTCCATGACATAGGCCCGCTGGCTTACCTGTAGGGCCAGATGGGCGTTTTGCTCGACCAAGAGCATGGTGACCCCTGTGCCGGCAATCGCCTGGATCGTCTCGTAGATCTTGCCCACCATGAGCGGTGCAAGCCCCATGCTTGGCTCGTCCAGCAACAGCAGGCGCGGCCGGCTCATGAGCGCTCGCCCGATGGCCAGCATCTGCTGTTCGCCGCCGGACAGAGTCCCCGCCACCTGACCGCGGCGTTCGGCCAGGCGCGGGAAGAGGTCGTAGACGCGGGTGAGGTCGTCGGCCACGCCGGCATCGCGACGGGTATAAGCGCCCATGGCCAGGTTCTCGGCCACCGTCATGCGCGCGAAGATGCCGCGGCCCTCGGGCACGAGGGCCACCCCCAAGCGGGCGATGGCATGGGCCGGTAGGCCGTTCAAGCGCCGGCCGGCCAGACGGATGTCGCCACTGGCGTGGGTGAGTCCAGCCAGCGCCCTGAGGGTGCTGCTCTTGCCGGCCCCATTGGCACCGATCAGACAGACCAGCTCACCCTCCTCTACGACGAGGTCGACGCCGTGCACGGCCTGGATGCCGCCATAGGCCACCTTGAGCTGTCTGATCGTGAGCAGGCTCACGCGGCGGCCTCCGTGCCGAGGTAAGCGGCGATCACCGCCGGGTCGCTGCGTACCGCGCCGGGTGTGCCCTCGGCGATCTTACGGCCGTAGTCGAGTACCGCTACCCGGTCGCACAAGCCCATGACCAGCTTCACGTCGTGCTCGATCAACAGCAGGGTCACACCCTGCGCGCGCAGGCGCAAGAATAGCTCCGCCATCTGCCGTCGCTCGGCCGGATTCATGCCGGCTACCGGCTCATCCAGCGCCAGCAGGCGCGGTTCGGTGGCGAGCGCACGGGCGATCTCCAGCCGCCGCTGCTCGCCGTATGCGAGGTGCCCGGCCAGCGTGCGCCCTTTGTTCGCCAGACCGACGAAGTCGAGGAGGGCGCGGGCGCGCTCGCGGCTGGCCGCTTCTTCGGCCCGCGTGTCGGCATCGCGCAGCACGGCGCCGAACACCCCGGCGCGGGTACGCACATGGCGGCCGACCAGGACGTTCTCCAAGGCGGTCATGTTGGCGAACAGCCGGATGTTCTGGAAGGTGCGGGCAAAGCCTTGCTCGACGATCAGATGCGGCTTGCGGTTGTGGATGGGCTTGCCGTCGAGCATGATCTCGCCGCGACTCACACCGTAGAGCCCCGTCATGCAGTTGAACAAGGTGGTCTTGCCGGCCCCATTGGGGCCGATCAGGCCGTAGATCTCGCCCTCCTGGACAGTGAGTGTTACGTCATCCAAGGCGACGATGCCGCCGAAACGCTTGCTTACTGCGTTGACGCTCAGTAGCGCGGCCATGCGGTTTAGGCCCGGCTGTCGTAGAGGCTCGCCTGCTCCTGGGCGGCCACCCCGTCCTCGGCGTGAAATTCGCGCTTGCGCTGACGCGAGGGGATGAGCCCCTCGGGGCGGTAGATCATCATCAGCACCAGGGCCACGCCGAAGAGCAGCATGCGCAGGTCACCCGGATCGACCACCACTTCCCCCACCGCCGCGCGCTGCCAGTCGCCGAGATAACGCAGGGCCTCGGGCAAGACGGTGAGCAGCACCGCCCCCAGGATCACCCCGGGGATGTGGCCCATGCCGCCGAGCACGATCATGCACAGGATGAGGATGGACTCCCACAGGGTAAAGCTCTCCGGGCTGATGAAACCCTGGAAGGCGGCGAACAACCCGCCTGCCACGCCGCCGAAGACCGCACCCATGGCGAAGGCGAGCAGCTTGATGTTGCGCGTGTTGATGCCCATGGCGGCAGCGGCCACCTCGTCCTCGCGGATCGCCGCCCAGGCGCGGCCGATGCGCGAGTCCTGCAGCCGGTAGGCGATGAAGACGGTCACCAGGGTGAAGGCGAGAAAGAGGTAGTAATAGAAGTGGGCGGAAGAGAAGGTGATGCCGAAGAGCTGCTGGGTCTTGCCGAAGGAGATGCCGGCGATGGTCACCGGATCGATCAGGTTGATGCCCTGCGGCCCGTTGGTGATATTGACCGGGGCGTTCAAGTTGTTCATGAAGATGCGAATGATCTCGCCGAAGCCCAGGGTGACGATGGCCAGATAGTCGCCGCGCAGCCTGAGGGTGGGCGCGCCGAGCAGCACGCCGAACACGCCGGCCAGGGTCGCCCCCAGCGGCAGGATGGCCCAGAAGGGCAGGTGCAGGCCGAAGTGGGGGCTCGCCAGCCAGGCATAGAGATAGGCCCCCAAGGCGTAGAAGGCGACGAAGCCCAGGTCGAGCAGGCCGGCATAGCCCACGACGATGTTGAGCCCCAGGGCGAGGATCACGTAGAGCAGGGCGAAGTCCAGGACCCGCACCCAACTACGCGACAGCCCTGCCTCGACCAGGAAGGGCAGCACGGCCAGCAACACGGCCAGCAGAATGATTGCCGCACGGGCCTGTGCGCGGGTGCGCGGACGACGTAAAAACTCAAGCACGGCTGGCCACCCGCTCGCCCAGCAGGCCCGAGGGACGGAACACCAACACCAGGATCAGGACGAAGAAGGCAAAGACGTCCTGGTAGTGGCTGCCGAGAAAGCCACCGGTGAAGTCCCCGATGTAGCCTGCGCCCAAGGCCTCGATGATCCCCAACAGCAGCCCGCCCAACATGGCACCGGCGATATTGCCGATCCCGCCCAAAACGGCTGCCGAGAAGGCTTTGAGGCCCAGCATGAAGCCCATGTAGTAGTGAGCGAGCCCATAGTAAGCGCTCACCAACACACCGGCGATCGCGGCCAGCGCTGCACCGATGACGAAGGTGGCGGAAATGACGCGGTCGATGTCCACGCCCATGAGCATGGCCACCTCCTTGGACTGGGCGGTGGCGCGCATGGCACGGCCCAGCCGGGTCTTTTGCACCAGCCACCACAACCCCGCCATCATCGTCATGCACAGGAGCACGATGAAGATCTGTAGGGAGGTCACATGTGCGCCCAGCACTGTAAAGCTCATCTGCGGGAGGATCTGCGGGAAGGAGATGTACTGCCGGCCCCAGATCAGCATGGCCGCATTCTGCAGCACGATGGACACGCCGATGGCGGTGATCAGCGGGGCGAGCCGCGGTGCCCGCCGCAGCGGCCGGTAGGCCACCTTCTCGATCGCGAAGGCGAGCAGCATGCAGGCGGGGACAGCGATGAGCACGCCGGCGAGCACCACCAGCAGTCCCGGCAGCTCCGGGTTGAGCCCCAGGAGTAGACCGATGACCGTGAGCGCCACCATGGCCCCCATCATGGTCACCTCGCCATGGGCGAAGTTGATGAGCTCGAGGATGCCGTAGACCATGGTGTAGCCTAGCGCCACCAGGGCGTAGATGCTGCCCAGGACCAGGCCGTTGATGAGCTGCTGGACGAAGATCTCCACTTCGCGGGCGTAGGATTAGGGCCTGGGGTGGGCAGTCCGAGCAGCGCGCACGCTGCGGGCCGCTTACCCCAGACGGGGCCTTATTGGATGGTCTCCAGGACCTGCCAGACACCGCCCTTGGCCTGGTAGAGGGTCACCGCCCCGCCCAGGATGTCACCCTTGGCGTCGAAACGGATCTGCCCGGTCACGCCTTGGTAGTCGGTCTTGGGGAGTTCGGCCAGCACCTTGGCCGGTTCAGGAGAGTCCGCCCGGCGCATGGCATCGACGAGCACCATGACGGCGTCATAGGCGTAGGGGGCGTAGAGCTGGATCTGGCCGTACTTAGCCGCGAACTTTTGCTTGAAGGCGGGGCCCCCGGGCATCGCATCGAGGGGCAGCCCCGGCGAAGAGGCGATCGCGCCCTCTGCACCCTCGCCGGCCAGCTTGAGGAAATTGGCGTTTTGCATGCCATCACCTCCCAGGAACCGCGCAGCAAGCCCCAAGCGTTTCATCTGTTGGGCCATGGGGCCCGCCTGTGGGTCCATGCCGCCAAAGAAGACGAGGTCGGGGTTCTTGCCCTTGATGGCGGTGAGGATGGCGGTGAAGTCGGTGGCGCGGTCGTTGGTGTATTCGCGCGTGACGATCTCGGCGCCCGCGGCGCGCGCGGCACGCTCGAACTCGTCGGCCAGGCCCTGACCGTAGGCAGTGCGGTCGTCGATGATGGCGATTTTGCGCGCCATGAGCTTCTGTACCGCATATAGCCCCAGCACCCGTCCCTGCTGCTCGTCATTGGCCATGACACGGTAGGCGTTTTTATAACCTTGTGCGGTGTAGGCGATGGCGGTGGCCGAGGGCGAGATCTGCGGAATGCCGGCGTCGTGATAGTACTTGGAGGCGGGGATGGTGGTGCCGGAATTGAGATGGCCGATGACCGCCGCCACACCGGCATCGACCAGCTTTTGCGCGACGATGGTGGCGGTCTTGGGGTCGGCCTGGTCGTCTTCGCTCAAAAGCTCCAGACGCACCTTCTTGCCGCCCAGGGTCAGGCCCTGGGCGTTGATCTCTTCGACCGCCAGCCGCGCGCCATTGTCATTGTCCTTGCCGATGTGCGCCTGCGGCCCCGTGAGGGGGGCGACCGAACCGATGCGCACGATCTGGGCACCATCCGTGTTTTCCGTCTTCTGACCACAGCCGGTCAGTCCCATGGCAAGGCCCAGGGTCAGGATGAAGCCGATTCGTCGAGCATGTCGCATAGCGGTCTTTCCTCGATAGTAAAGCGCAGAACGGCAGATTTATACCACATTAACAAAAAGAGGCCGGACAGGCCGGCCTCTTTCGGGGTGTGCCGCGAGCTCAGAGCGAGAGGATCCACTGTGCGAGCGTCTTGGCCTCGGCGTCGGACACAGCCGGGCTGGGCGGCATCGGTACGTTACCCCACACCCCCTTGCCACCTTTCTTGATCACCTCGATGAGATGGGCCTCGGCCTTCGCGTCACCCTTGTATTTCTTCGCCACATCCTTGTAGGCCGGGCCGACCACCTTGCGCTCTACATTATGGCAACTCATACAACCCTTTTGCTTGGCCAGGTCCTGGTTGGCGAAGGCGACATTGGCGGACAGGGCCAGCATGGCGGCGGCTGCGAGAACGGCTTTCATATCTTTCTCCTTGGAAGAGGTTTGCACGATTGCACCGTTCATGATAAGCGATGAATCAGACGTTGAGAATGGCCCGTAAGTCGTCAAAACGTACTATCTCTGCTGAGCAATCAACGCCGGTACAGACATGGGCGCTGACGTACGAACGAACCGGTTTGGCCAGGACATCCGGCAGGTCCTCGACATCGGCGGGGATGGCCAGACACAAGGCATGGTCGGGGCAGATCGGCTGCAGGCGTCGCTGCCAATGCGTAAGCTCGCCCGCCGGCCCGCGCAGCACCACCAGGGCAGTGGGATCGAGATGTTCACGCAGGGCACAGAGCAGACCGGGATAGGCGGCGGGGTGCGCGCACATGCCGCTGGCGTCGAGCGCCAGGGTGCGTTCGGCCGCGGCGAGGTAACGCGGCTCGCCGAGCATGTGGCCCAGGCGGAGGAGGGCGAGGGCCGCCACGGCGTTGCCGGCGGGCGTGGCATTGTCGTGCACCGGCTTCAGGCGTTGGATGAGTGGCTCGTGGTCGTGGCTGGTGAACCAGAAGCCGCCGCGTTCAGGATCCTCGAAGCGCGCGAGCAGGGTGTCGGCCAGGGCCCGCGCCCAGGCCAGGTCTTGCGTCCGGAAGCGCGCCTGCATGAGCTCCAGCAGGGCGGCCAGCAGGAAGGCATGATCGTCCAGATAGCCGTTCAGCTTGGCCGTGCCACCCTGCCAACTGGCGTAGAGACGCCCTTCGCACCATACCCGTGCGCGCAGGGCATCCGCCGCCCGGGCGGCGTGCTCCGCCCAGTCCGGGCGGTCAAGGCGGCGTGCGGCGCGGGCAAGCCCCTGGATCGTCAGCGCATTCCAGGCGGTGAGCACCTTGTCGTCCAGGCCAGGGCGCCCCCGCTCTTGCCGTGCGGCCAGGAGTTTCCGGCGCGCCCGTTCCAGCCGCTCGGCCGCAACCTCCGGACGGATGGCCAGCTCGTGCGCGATCGCCTCGAGCGCACGCGGGCTGCCCAGGTGCCAGGCCCGGCCTTCGAAATTGGGGGGCTGGTCCAAGCCCCAGCGCGGCGCCGCGACCGCCCATTCCTCGGCAGTCAGGAGATCGGCGACCGCCCGTGGCGTCCACAGGTAGTAGCGGCCCTCCTCGCCTTCCGAGTCGGCGTCCAGCGCCGTCCAGAACAGACCTTCGGGCGTGGTCATCTCGCGCACCAACCACTCCACGGTCAGCTCCGCCGCGCGCCGATACACCGCCTCGCCGGTCAGCGCCCAGGCATCGGCATAGAGCCCGAGCAGTAGACCATTGTCGTAAAGCATCTTCTCGAAGTGGGGGATGGCCCAGCGCTCGTCTACCGAGTAGCGATAGAAGCCACCGCCGATCTGGTCCATCAAGCCCCGCTCGGCCATGTGGCGCAGGGTGGTGAGCACCTGCGCGCGGGCCTCGGCATCGCCCGCATGCAGCAGGAAGATGAGATCGGTCGGCCGCGGGAACTTCGGCGCCCGGCCATAGCCGCCGTGCACCGAGTCATAACTGGCCTTCAGGTCGGTCAGCGCCGCCTGGATGACGGTGGCGTCCGGGACCGTCGCCGTGCCCGCCTGCCGCTCGGCCGCGGCCAGGGCCGCGAGCAGGGCGGCGTTCTGGTCCTCGATCGCGGTGCGCTCGCGGCGATAGGCCGCGGCGATGTGCTCCAGGACCTCGATGAAGCCGGGTAGTCCATAGCGGGGCGTCTTGGGGAAGTAAGTGCCGGCGAAGAAGGGCACCCGATCCGGCGTCAGGAAGACCGTGAGCGGCCAGCCGCCCGGGCGGCGGGTGAGCAACTGGTGTGCGCTCTGGTAGATCTGGTCGAGGTCCGGCCGCTCCTCGCGGTCGACCTTGATATTGACGAAGTGGCGGTTCATCACCGCCGCCACCTCGGGGTCCTCGAAGCACTCGTGCGCCATGACATGGCACCAGTGGCAGGAGGCGTAGCCGATGGACAGCAGGATGGGTTTGTCCTCGGCCTGGGCCCGTGCCAGGGCCTCCTCGCCCCAGGGATACCAATCCACCGGGTTGTCGGCATGCTGCCGCAGATAGGGGCTGGTCTCCAGGGCGAGGCGGTTGGGCATGGTGGGCTCCGTTCAACGCACCCATTGTAGCGGGCGGACCCTATAGTTGACAAAAATTCTCAGGATAAAACGCCCGCCCTCGAGCCGCAGGCCCGGTTCAGGGCCGCTGCTCGCGCTCGCGGTCTGTGTGCGCAGCCGGGTCTGGTCGGTCTGTTGCTCGTTGAGCCTCAGCGGCGGATCTTTGGTGCGGATGCGTTGCCGGGCGGCTGCGGCCTCGGCGTCACGCACGCGTTTTTCTGGGTCTGCGTCTGCTGCCGTTCTTCCGGGTGGATGCGCTTGCCCGCCTGTTTCTGGATCGGTTCCCGTCGGCAGCGCTCTCGCAACGGGGACGCTTGCGCCGACACGGCCATACCTCCACCCATCCCACCGCCGCCTATGGTCCAGGCGGCGCCACCAGTTGCCAGGGCGACCCTCAATGCCAGCCGCGTGAGCTGCGATTTCGGGCATTTCATGGTCGATCTCCCATCAGAGGTGCGGCAATGTGACCTTTTCACGCCCCCCTGGTGCACGCGGCGTGAGGCAGCCCGGACTGATCCGAGGACAGGGAACAGGTATGACCGCATCGCATCTGTTGGGTGAGTGTTTTTTTGTGTTTCAGCCGTTACCGCGCGACCATGCGGTTCGCCTGCTTGAGGTGGGCGCACGGCTGGCGCACGGTCGGCTTTGGGGTACACTGCGCGGGTGCAATGCCGATGTCCGTACCATGCCACCGAAACTCGCCCGCTATCTGATCGTCACCATCGTCGTGATCGTGCTCTCGTTCGCCGCCTGGACCTGGCTGGCACTCACTTGGAGCTACTCCGAGGGCGAGCGCGCCGGCTATGTGCAGAAATTTTCCAAGAAGGGCTGGCTGTGCAAGACCTGGGAGGGCGAGATCGCCATGGTGACCATGCCTGGCGCGATCCCAGAGAAGTTTGCCTTCAGTGTGCGCGACGAGGCGGTGGCCGAGGCGATCAACCGTCTGGCTGGCCAGCGAGTGGTGCTGCACTATCAGCAGCACAGGTTCGTACCGACCTCCTGCTTTGGCGAGACGGAGTATTTCGTGGTGGGCGTACGCGCGGTCGATGAGGATGCAGCGTCTGTGCCGGCGCTGCCACCCCGCACGCTGCAGCTACCGCATTGAACCTAAAAACCGCAGTTGACCGCTTTTTTGTGTTGCAACGTCATGAATCCATTGAAGGATGTGG
>CALAMX010000005.1 GCA_937925755.1 uncultured Burkholderiales bacterium | reverse complement strand
CTTCGGCATCAACGTCTTCAAGGTACGCGAGGTCATGCGTATCCCCGAGATCACGCGGGCACCGGACATGCCCCCCGCCGTGGAGGGGATGGTCAGCCTGCGCGGGGTGCTGGTGCCGGTCGTCGATCTGGCGAAGTACATCGGCATCCAGACCGACACCCCGCCCTCGATCATGATCGTGACGGAGTACAACGGCCAGACACAAGGGTTCCTGGTGGGCGAGGTAGACACCATCCTGCGCATCGACTGGGCCGACATGAAGGTGCCGCCGGCCATGCTCACGGCGAAGATGGGCGGTCTGGTCACCGCGGTGACCGAGTTGCCCGACAAGCAATTAGTGATGATGCTGGACGTGGAGAAGATCCTGTCCGACACCACCAATTACGACGACAGCCACATCTACGCCAGCCTAACCCCACTCGATCGGCCAAACTGCATCGTTTTCTACGCCGACGACTCGTCGGTGGCACGGCGGCAGATCGCGCGCACGCTGGAAGCGCTGGGTGTGAACGGCATCTCGGCGATGAACGGCCGCCAGGCCTGGGAAGAGCTGCAGAAGATCGCCGCCCAGGCTGAGTTGGCCGGCAGGCCGGTGCGCGATTATGTCCAGGTCATCCTCACCGATGTGGAGATGCCCGAAATGGACGGTTATGTGCTGACCAAACACGTCAAATCCGACCCGCGCTTCGCCGGCATCCCCGTGCTGATGCACTCCTCACTGTCGTCGGAGGCCAATCGACATCTGGGCCTGTCCGTGGGCGTGGATGAGTACGTTCCCAAGTTCGAACCCCATCGTCTGGCCGAGGTGCTCGCCCGTTTGCTGAAGTGAAGGGAGCCGCCATGACCGCCCTGGATTCGCCGCAACTGATCGAAAACGTCGATGCCCGCACCAAGCTGGCCGGCTCCAACAAGATGGAGCTGCTGCTCTTCACCCTGGGCACCCATGAGACCTTCGGCATCAACGTCTTCAAGGTGCGCGAGGTCTGCCCCACCCCGCCGATCACCCTCACCCCCAACATGCCCTACGGCGTCGAGGGGGTGATCAGCCTGCGCGGTAGCATCATTCCCGTGATCTCACTGGCGAAGTTCATCAAGCTGGAGAAGATTCCCGAGGGACTTGGCCAGACCATGATCGTGACCGAGCTCTCCCGGCACACCCAAGGGTTCCTGGTGCAGGATGTGGATCGCATCATCCGCGTGGACTGGGATCGGGTGAAACCTCCGGAGAACATGCTGGCCGGGCAGGAGGGCCTGATCACCGCCATTACCGAACTGGACGATGGGCGCTTGGTATCCATCCTAGACGTGGAACGGGTGTTGGCCGAGGTCCTTGGCGAAAGGCCGCAGCCGCACCTGCCCCAGATCGACCATGCGCCCGAGGTGACGGTCTTTTTCGCCGACGACTCCGCCGTGGCGCGCAAAGAGATCGTCATGGTACTCGACAAGCTGGGCGTGAACTACATCCAGGCCAACGATGGCAAAGAGGCCTGGGACAAGCTCTCGAATCTGGCCAAGCGGGCCGGCACCGAGGGTAGGCCCCTGCGTGAGCTCATTCAGCTCATCCTGGTGGATGCGGAGATGCCGGAGATGGACGGCTACGTCTTGACCAAGAACATCAAGACCGATAAGCGCTTCGCCGGTATCCCCGTGATCATGCACTCCTCGCTATCATCGACGGCTAACATGGCGATGGGGCAACGTGTCGGCGTCGACGCCTATGTCGCGAAGTTCGACCCGATGGTACTTGCCGACACGCTGATCACCTTTCTCAAGCGTTGAACGCCCCGCCAAAGAGCGTCTACAACTGATCGAACGGACGAGAAAAGCATGCCTGACAAGAACCTGAAGTTCCTGGTGGTGGACGATTTCTCCACCATGCGTCGCATCGTTCGCAATCTGCTGAAGGAGTTGGGCTTCACCAATGTGGAGGAGGCCGAGGACGGCGTCAGCGCCTTACAGAAGCTCAAAAACGGCAACATCGACTTCGTCATCACCGATTGGAACATGCCCAACATGACCGGCATCGACCTGCTCAAAAACATCCGCGCCGACGCCGCACTCAAGCGGCTGCCGGTCCTGATGATCACCGCCGAAGCGAAAAAGGAAAACATCATCGAGGCGGCCCAGAGCGGCGCCTCGGGCTACATCGTCAAGCCTTTCACCGCGGCGGTCCTGGAAGAGAAGCTCAACAAGATCTTCGAGAAATATGGCCTGTGATGCGGATGTGGGTTCGTTATCTCCGATGCGTGACCGCCGGTGTCCGTAATGCATCAAAGGCGAATTACAACCGACCATGAGCCCAGACATGCGCGCCCCAGGGAAGCTCTGCATGCCCAGTCGAGCGGGATGGAGCACCGCGCAACGAAGCCAAGCGCCCGCGCAGTCAGTTATGCAGAGCTTCCCTAGCAGTGTCTGACCCCATACCTCAGCAATGAGCGACGGATAGGAGCAAAGAATGAGTGGCGATTCACCCGAACTGCAGGCGCTGTTCGACAGCATTGCCTACGGCCAGAGCGAAAAGACCCAGCAGGAGCGGCTGGCCAGCGGCGACACGCCGGAGCTCGAGGCACTGTTCGACAGTATTGCCGAGGCGGTCAGCCAGGCCGGCGAAACCAAAGGAAGCGACAGTGGCATCTGCCCAGAACGAGTGTTCGCACAACTCGGCCAGATGACACGCCAGCTACACAACCTGCTCAGGGAGTTGGGGCTGGACAGCGCGCTGCAAAAGATGGCCAAAGAGATCCCGGACAATCGCGACCGTCTCAACTACATCGCCGCCATGACCGCCCAAGCGGCCGAGCGCACTTTGAATGCCGCCGAGACCGCACAGCCCATCCAACAGCGTCTGGGGGAAGACGCACGTGCCCTGGCGGACCAGTGGGACCGTCTGCTCAACGAAGAGCTGGGAGTGGAGGAGTTCAAGGCCTTGGTGCGCGACACCCATGTCTATCTCAAACGGGTGCCGGAGCAGACCGAGGCGACCAATGCCCAGCTCATGGAAATCATCCTGGCCCAGGACTTCCAGGATCTCACGGGTCAGGTGATCAAAAAGGTCCTGGATGCCGCCCAGACCCTGGAAAAACAGTTGCTCGGCCTGCTCATCGAGACCACCCCGGAGGAAAAACGCCAGGCCGTGCGGCCCGAGCTGCTGGAGGGCCCAGTCATCAGCGCACAGGGGCGCGACGACGTGGTCACCAGCCAAGAGCAGGTGGACGAACTATTGGAAAGCTTGGGATTCTGACCACGCGCGGCGCACGGGGTGTGCGACATGCGCATCCGCCGAGGCAGGACGTGCTCGCGACCGGTAGCCCAGAAGGAGTGAATCATGAATGAGTTCGCCGGGATGGAAGAATTGTTGAAAGACTTCCTGATGGAGGCCGGGGAATTGTTGAGCCAGGTCGACAACAAGTTGGTGGAGCTGGAGAAGCGACCTGCCGACAAAGAGCTGCTCAACGACATCTTCCGCGGCTTTCACACCATCAAGGGGGGGGCCGGCTTTCTCAACGTCGACAACATGGTCACCCTCTGCCACCGCACAGAGAACCTGTTCGACAAGCTGCGCAACAGCGAAATCGCCCTGACACCGGAGCTGATGGACATCATCATGGCCGCCACGGCGACCGTGCGCGACATGTTCGACACCCTGGCCCAGGGCGTGCAACCCAAAGCCGCCGACCCCGGCCTGCTGGCCTCACTGGATGCCGCCCTGGCAGGCAGGCTGGCCACCCCCAGTCGTGAGGTGGCGGCATCCCCGCGAACCGAGACTACACCGGCCGATGAGAACTTGGACGGCATCAATTGGGATGTCCTGCATGCGGCCTTGACCGGCCGGACCCTCGACGCGCCGAGTGCGGTGCCGGCAGGCGATTCAGGCACACCGGCCTCGGCGGCGCAGGCTACAGCCGCGGGTTCTACTACGCCTACCATTCAGCAACCTCCAGCTCCAGGTCGAGCGGCCGTGAACCTGGGCCCGCAGCAGAGTCTGCAGAAAGAGACCACCATCCGTGTGGACACGGCGCGTCTGGATCAGGTGCTCAACCTCTCGGGCGAGATCGGCCTGACCAAAAACCGCATCGCCAACCTCAAGAGCCAGATCCTGCACGGGCGCCAAGACCCGGAGACGCTCAAGGCGCTCGATCTCGCCGTCAACCAGCTCGATCTTCTCGTCTCCGACCTGCAGAACGCGGTGATGAAGACGCGCATGCAGCCCATCGGTCGGCTCTTTCAGAAATACCCCAGGCTGGCGCGTGACCTGGCGCGCCAGCTTGGGAAAGATGTGGAGCTCGTCCTATCGGGGGAGGAGACCGAGCTCGACAAGACCATGATCGAGGATCTGAACGACCCCCTGGTCCACCTGGTGCGCAACGCCGTGGACCATGGGATCGAATCGCCCGAGGAGCGCGTCGCCGCCAACAAGCCTGCCAAGGCGCTGATCACCCTCTCGGCCAGTCAGGTCGGTGACCACGTCTTCATCGAGGTCGCCGACGATGGACGCGGCATGCGGCCCGACGTGATCCGCCAGAAGGCCGTGGAAAAGGGGATCATCGATGCCGACACGGCGAACACCTTGGACGATCGTCAGTCGCTGCAGCTCATCTTCCTGCCCGGCTTTTCCACCAAGGACCAGATCTCCAGTGTTTCCGGCCGTGGTGTGGGCATGGACGTGGTGAAGACCAACATCACCAAGTTGAACGGCAAGATCGACGTCCTTTCCGTGCCCGGTCAGGGAACCACCTTCACCATCTCGCTGCCGCTCACCCTGGCCATCCTGCCGGTACTGGTGGTGCGACTCAACGACCAGTCCTTCGCCGTGCCACTATCGCTGGTGCGGGAGATCATCCCCATCAAACCAGACGAACTCCAGCGTGTGTCAGGGCGCGCCACTCTGGTGGTGCGCGAGGAGGTCCTGCCGGTCAGGAGCCTGGCTACGATGATCGGTTGGAAGTCACACAGACCACCGGCTTATGGTGTGCTCATGCACGTGGCGGAATCCACCTTCATCCTGGCGGTGGACGGCTTCGTCGGTCGCGACGACGTGGTGATCAAGCCGCTTGCCGACATCAAGCCCAAGGGCATCGCCGGTGCCACCCTGTCCGGCGACGGCTCCATCGTGCTGGTGTTGGACATGGAGGAGCTGCTCGCCAACGCACAAGCCGATACCCCCAGCAGCCTGCTCGCCGGAGCGGTCTGAGCGCCAAGGGCCATGCCGCAAAACGCCTATCTCGCCCGTCAGCCCATTGTCGATACCCAGCACAGGCTCGTCGCCTATGAGCTGCTGTTCCGCGACACTGCCCATGCGACTGGCGCCGCCATCGCTGACGCCACAGCGGCCGGCATCGAGGTGATCTCCCACACGCTCTGCAACATGGGCACGGACTGGCTACTCAAGGGTAAGCTGGCCTTCATCAACATGGACACCTCGATGCTGCTGGGCGACTTCTCCGCCCTGCTGCCACCCGACAAGGTGGTGATCGAGGTCCTGGAGACGGTGGAGGTCAGTTCCGAGATCCTCGAGCGGCTTCGGGCGTACAAGCAGGCAGGGTTCAGGATCGCCCTCGATGACTATGTCTACACGCCGGAGCGGGCGGATCTGCTACCGCTGGCCGATTATGTCAAGCTCGACGTGCTTGCCCACGGTGCGGACGGCATCCTCGGCACCGTCAAGGCCGCGCGCCAGCATGGCGCCAAGCTCCTGGCGGAGAAGGTGGAGAAGCGCGAGCAGTTCGAGCAGTACAAGAGACTGGGCTTTCAGTATTTTCAGGGCTATTACTTCGCGCGCCCCGAGAACCTCGCCATCAAGGTGCTCAACCCCAGCCAGGCCGCTGTGCTGCAGCTCATGGACAAGGTGCGTCAGGAGGCCGACGTCAAGCAGATCGAGGAAGGGTTCAAACGCGACGTCACCCTCACCTTCAAGCTGTTGCGCTATATCAATTCCGCCGCCTTCGGGCTTTCCTGCGAGATTCAGTCCATTCGCCACGCGGTGAGCATCCTCGGTTACCGCCAGCTATACAAATGGCTGACGCTTCTGCTCGCCACCGCCAGCCCCTCGCCCTTGGCCCCGGTCCTCACCCGCACCGCCGTGACCCGTGGCCGCCTGTGCGAGCTGCTCGGGGCCTACCATCTGCCAAAGAGCGAGCAGGACAACCTCTTCATCACCGGGGTCTTTTCCCTGCTGGACGTGCTCCTGGAGACCCCGATGGCGCAGGTCTTGGAACGCCTCACCCTGCCTGAGAGCGTGGTCGATGCCTTGTTGCACCGCTCGGGCCTCTACGGGCCCATCCTCGAACTGGTCGTGGCCTGCGAGGAGGCGGACATGAGCCGTATCGGCACACTTGCCGAGTCTCTTTTCCTTTCGCCCGAACAGGTCAACACCGCCCATCTCGAGGCCCTGGCTTGGGTCGAAGAACTGGGGCTGGAATGACGACCCAGCCTATAAATCATCCATTACCTGACCCTGGCGGAGTGCCTTTATAGTCAAGCCGGCCGGTGCGCACTGGTCGATCTCCTGCATGATCTCTGCCTCGCCGCCCGGTTTCAGATGGGTGATCCAGACTGGCGCATGGCCTCGATAGTCGGCGAGATCGCGTGCCAGGCTGTGCGGGTAGTAGTGCCGCGAGGCCTCGGCGATGGCCTGCATGCGGTTGGGGAAAGAGGTCTCGACGATCAGATGACGCAGGTCGTCGGTTGCGTTGGCGGTCTCCCATAGGGCAGCGTGACTGTCGGTGTCACCGGAAAAGATCAGACTGCCCTTTGCGCCCTGCAGGTGATAACCCACCGCTGGGACGGTGTGGTGGGCAGGAATGGCGGTGATGCGACGCCCCTGGAGTTCGACCGTACTGCCCTGTGCGAGCGGCACATAACGCATGAAAGGCGACTCCGGCGCGGGGATACGGGTGAAGTCGGGCCAGACCTGCCAGTTGAAGACGCAATCTTTGAGCACCTGAATGACCTCGGGTAGGGCGTAGACTGTCAACGGCCCGTCCCGCTCACCGGCCACGCTGTCCAGCATGAGCGGTAATGCCAGGATGTGGTCCAGGTGTGCATGGGTGAGGAACAAATGATCGATGCGGGCAAGCGCCGCACGACCGAGTTGGGTGAGACCGCTGCCCGCATCGATGAGGATGTCGGTATCCACCAGCAAAGAGGTGGTGTGCCGACCATCGCCGATACCGCCGGAACAACCCAGGACCCGCAACTGCATGACGCCCTCTATTTCGTGGTGAAGGTGAAGACCCCGTCCCAACCCTCGGGCGGGGGGTGCGCGCGGAAGTGGGCGATGCGCTCGAGATAGACGTCATACAGCTTGCGGGCCTGGCGCTCGCGCAGGGCCAACAGGCGCTGCTCAGCCGCGTCCCAACGCTGCGCCTGATAGTCCTCCAGGGCCGCCTCGAAGGCCTGGGCGCTCGCCAGGCGGTCGGCCGGCAGCTCGGTGGTGATGCCCAGCGGCTCGTAGATCGCCACCGGCTGCGCCTTGCCCTTGACGCGCACACGGTCGACCAGCATGAAACGGATGTCCGGACAAGCCGCACGGGTCGCCTCCCCGACCAGGATGCCGACCCCGTATTGCTTGGTCAGTCCCTCCAGACGCGAGGCCAGATTCACCGCATCGGCCATCACCGTGTAAGCCATCCGAAACTCGGAGCCCATGTTGCCCACACTCATGCGGCCGGTGTTCACCCCCACCCCGATTCTCACCGCCGGCCAGCCACGCGCCTGCAGTTTGGGGTTGAGTTCGGCCAGGGTGGATTGCATCTCCAGCGCCGTCAGCACGCCGTCGCGAGCATGCTGTTCGTCGATCACCGGCGCGCCCCAGAAGGCCATGATGGCGTCGCCGATGTACTTATCGATGGTCCCGCGATGCGCCTGGATCACCCGCGTCATGTGCGTGAGGTAGACGTTGAGCATCTCCGCCAGCTCGGCCGCCTGAAGCCCCTCGGAGATGCTGGTGAAATCGCGGATGTCGGAGAACAATACCGTCATCACCCTTGATTCGCCGCGCAGGCTGTAGCGCCCTGGGTCCTTCGCCATCTCGTCCACCAGTTCGGGCGGCACATACTGACCGAACAGCCGAGTGATCTGGGCCTTGGAACGGGCCTCGACGAAGAAACCATAGGTCATGTTGAGCACGAACAGCCCCACTACGGTGAGCAGGGCTGCGGCGATCGGCAACTGCATATACAGCGCCGACCAGGCATAGAAGTCCAAACCGATCAGCAATACGGTAAGGGCAAGGGTGAGGGTGGCGGCGGTGAGCGGCGTGAGCAGGGGCAGCACGCCGGCCAAGACGAGGCCCAGACCGATCACCGCGGCGGCCTCGTAATACCGCACGAAGCGCGGCTCCCAGGGGACGGTACCGTCGAGCATGCCGGAGATCAGGCTGGCGTGGATCTCCACGCCCGGGAAGGCCTTCGCTGTGGGGGTGACGCGCAGGTCCATGATGCCCGGTGCCGTCGAGCCGATGAGCACCACGCGTCCCTCCAGGTCGGCCGCTGGGGCGTTTCCCCTCAGCACATCGACGGCGGAAATATAACGGTAGGCACCGGGGCTGCGATAGGGCACCAGCGCCCGCCCCTGCGCATCGAGCGGGATGGTGAGCCCTTCGAGCGTGAGTGCGGCGGGGCGCAGTCCGCTGGGCGGGCGCACTTGCACGGCGTTGCTGCCCATTGCTACCTGCGCGGTGAGCAAGGCGAGCGAGCCGTAGCACTGTCCCAGATGGTCGATCAGCACCGGCATGCGGCGAATGGCCCCGTCGAAGTCGGGAGAGGCGTTGAAGAAACCGGCCGCATGCGCCTTGTCCTGCAGACGTGCGAGGTTGCCATGATAGCCCGTAAGTCGCTGCGGTCGCACCGCGTTCGGGTGCAGGGCGCGGCAGTCGAGCAGTGGCGCCGGGAGTCGCCCCATGCGCGAGCGGTCACCCGGGGCGTGGAAGTAGTACCCCAAAACGCTGGGGCCAGCAGCCAGGGCATCGGCGAGCTGGGCGTCATAGTCGAGCCTCGGCCGCAGGCGCTCGAGCAGGGCGAGGAAGCCGCTCTCGCCGGCAAGCTCGGATCGCGCCAGCCGTTCCAGCACCGGCAGTCCGGAACTCTGGTCGGGCTCGGCGAAGAGCACGTCGAAGCCCACGGCGGCCGCACCGTATTGTTCAAACAGGGTACGGGTGAGCTGCGCGGTCTTGTCGCGCGACCAAGGCCAGCGCCCGACCTCGCGCAACGACCGCTCGTCGATGTCGACGATGGCAATGCGCTCATCGACGCCCTGTGGACGGAACAGCCGCACCTTGAGGTCGTAGAAAATGGCGTCCAAACGGGCGATGAGCTTGAGATCGCTAAGCCGCGACACCTCGACGAGCAGGATCGAGAGCATGAGTAGGCTCAGGCCCATCTGACCGATGAAGCGACGTGAGCGCAGGGTCATCTCGTCAGTGGGGCGTGGACCGGTGACGGAGGTCCGTCAATCAGCGCAGGCGGTAGAAGCGGTTGCTGAGGGTCTTGCCCTCGGGCAGGTCGTCGAAGCGGCTGCCGACCGCCTCCGACAGCGTGGCCAAGCGGTCGTCGGGGTGGGGGTGGGTCTTGAACAGGAAGGCCACCCGGCTGTCATTGGCGGAGACGTGCCCAATCGCCTGCAGGACGGTGGGCAAGCCGTAGGCGTCATAGCCGGCACGGGCGGCGAGCACCATGCCGATGCGGTCGGCCTCGTATTCCGCCTCCTTGTCCAGACCGCGGGCGAATGCCTCCCAGAAGTTGCCCATGAAATTGGCGGCGATGGGCGAGCTACCTTCCATGCGCCGCCCCGCCGCTGCGCCCAATTCGGCCAGCGCCCGGCTCTTTTGCAGCATACGCAGGTGGTGTTTGCGGATCACGTGGCCGATCTCATGCCCCAGCACTCCGGCGAGCTCCGCCTCACTGTTGAGCTGGCGATAGAGTCCTTTGGTGACGAAGACATAGCCGCCTGGCATGGCAAAGGCGTTGATGTCCTCGGTGTCGAGCACACCGAAGTGCCAGCCAAGGTCCGGCCGCTCGCTTTGCAGCGCCACCCAGCGCCCGACACGGTTGACATAGCGCTGCAGCTCGTCGTCGCGCACCAGGGGGACGACCCCTAACAGGCCACCGGCGACGGTGCGACCGATATTGCGCTCCTCTTCCGGACTGTACGGCGGCTCGCCGACGACGGCGAGCAGCCCGCCGAGCAGCTCGGCGGTACGCGGCCGACGCTCGGTCTGCGTCTGCGTGGTTTGCTGGCTCTGGGGCGCCTGCTGCGGCGCAGAACCCATGGTCGTGGGCGCCGGCTGCGTCTGCCCGGGCGAGCGGCCGAACAGAAGGTCACGTAAGGTACGGTTGAGATCAGAGGCGTGGGCCAGGCCAACCACGGCGAGCACAGCGATGAGCAAGGGTTTCTTCACCATTGCGTCTCCTCCCACGGGCTGGATTGCTGGCGCGCTTGGGCGGGGGCAGGGATATAGTCGACCGCGCGTGCATTGAGCCCACCCTCGCGGGCAAAGGCCTGCGCCTCGGCGCGGCTTGCTGCGTAGCGCTCCAAGCGCTCGAGCTCCTGGGCGTTGAAGCGCGCCTGCTGGAGTTGCTGTTCATTGAGGGTCAGACCGCGCACCCCGGCAACCGCGACGATACGGCCGGGGTCGGCCTGACGCGTGCCCATGCCGATCACGCCGGCGAGCTCACCGCCGACATCGCGTTGCGCCGTCTCGCTGGTGCGCACCGAGAGCATGCGCACCCAGCCGGTGTGACCGCCGACGCGGACTTGCGTCCAGCCCCCTTGGCGACCCAGCACTTCCACTTTCGTGCCGCGCGCCACCTGGGTCAATACCGGCGCGGTTGCAGAGGCGAAGGCGCGCAGTGGGTCGTCGCGCAGCATGGTCCCGGTGGTGGCCCAAACCGGCATGGCCAAAGTGAGCAGGACGCCCAGCAGGACCGTCATACCGAGTCGCATCATCGCTGTCATCCCCATCCCCTATCGCTGTGCCTATCCTACAACAATGACCGCCGCCTGGAAGACCACGAGCGGCATTATCATTGAGTCATGCACACCGCCCTTGAGTTCCTCACCCGTATCGGCGGCGGCGCCCTCGGCTGGCTGAAGGCCTGGGGGCGGCTGCTTACCTTTGGCGCGCGTGCCCTGGTGGAGACCTTCACCCCGGCCGTGTACAACAGCGCCACCCGTTCCGTGGTGCTCAAGCAGATCTATTTCACTGCCTGGCAGATCCTGCCGGGGTTCCTTCTGTTCGCCGCGCTACTGTCCTACGTGGTCATCCAGATCGTGGTCACCACCGCGCGCGACTTCGGGCTGTCGGAGTTCGCCCTGGAGGTCTCGGTGCGGGTGGTGGTCTTGGAGACCCTGCCGCTGCTGACGGTGCTATTCGTGGCTCTGCGCTCGGGGGCGGCCATCAACACCGAAGTGGCTCTCATGAACATCAACAACGAGATCCGCGCCCTGGAGGACGTGGGGGTGGACCCCATGCGCTTCGAGTTCACCCCGCGGGTGATCGGCGGCGCCATCTCGGTGTTTGCCCTCACCCTGCTGTCCTGCATCCTCGCCCTCATACTGGCCTATATCGCCGTTTACGGTGTCCAGTCCTGGAATGTGGGCGACTTCAGCCGCGTCATCGCCAAGGTCTTCACGCCCGTTGCCTTTCTCACCTTGAGCGTCAAGAGCCTGCTGTTCGGCCTGGCGGTGACCGTGATCCCCATCCGTGCCGGGCTGGAGGCGCCGCGCATGCTGTTCTTCGCCCCCATCGCCGTGCTGCGCGGGATGGTACGGTTGTTCTTCGTCATCATGTTCATCGAGGTGGCATCATTGGCACTGATCTACATGTGATCTGGCTCAACGACAGCGCCGAGCGCGAGGCCATGATCGAGTCGCTGCCGGCAGCGGCCCTGGTGTCGGTCGAGCTGCCCTTGCGTGCCAACCTGTCGGTGCTGGAAAACATCGCCATCGTCCCGCAGTACCGGCAAAACCTGCCCTTTGAGGTGGCCGCCGACCAGGCCTGGGCCCTACTGGCTCGCCTCAACCAGACGGACTGCGCCTTCAAGCGTGATCCCAGCTTGAACTGTGTGGAGCGCTTCGTCGCCAAATTGTTGCGGGCGGTGATCCTGCGACCGCCTATAATCTTGATCGACCGGCCGGCGATACTACTGCCGGACGTCTGCTATCCTCCCTTCCTGGCGTCGGCCCTGCAGGTGCTGGAGGGTGAATACGAAGACTGCCGGATCCTCGACTACGTATGGAACGCGCCCCTGTACGCGCCCCGCTGATCAAGAACTTGGAGCTGAAGGTCGGCCTGCTACTCGCCACCACCGGTGTGCTGGCCCTGGCCTTCATCGCCTATGTCCTCTATGCGCGGGGTGCCTTCCAGCCGACCCAGGACCTGATCCTGCTGGCCGACAATGCGGAGGGTGTCAGCATAGGCATGCCTTTGACCTTTTCCGGCTTTCCGATCGGCCAGGTCAAACGCCTGGACCTCACCGCGGACGGCAAAGTGCGCATCCACATCGCCGTGCCCGAGCGGGATGCCCGCTGGCTGCGCACCTCCAGCCGGTTCACCCTGGAGAAAGGCTTGGTCGGCGGCGCCCGCATCCGCGCCTTCAGCGCCGAGATGTCCGATCCGCCCCTGCCGGATGGGGCACAGCGCGAGCTCATCACCGGCGATGCCAGCGAGGACATCCCCGTCATCATGGCCCGCGTCAAGGCGATCCTCGCCAACGTCGAGGCCATGACTGCGGCAGACTCCAGCATCAACCGTGCACTTGCCCACGTCGACACGGTCACCGGCCGCATGGCCGGCGACTATGGTGTGCTGGAGGGGGTGCTAGGCGGGCCGGACAAGGCGCGTAAGGTGGTCGAGGCCTTGGACCGGGCCAACACCCTACTGGCGAGCTTGAACGGTGTCTCCCTGCGCGTCGACCAGACCCTGGCCCGCGCCGACCAACGGGTGTTCGGCAGCGGCGGGGTGATGGACCAGACCGACCGTGCACTCGCCCAGGTCAACGCGATCTTGAGCGAAGTGCGCGAGAGTCTCAAGAAGGCAGATGCCATCCTGCTCGCCGCCCAGGGTGCGGCCGACAACGTCCACGCCATCACTGCCGACGTCAAGGGCGCGACCACGGATCTAGCCATTCTGCGCGTCGAGGTCGACGACAGCATTCGCAAGGTCAACCATCTCATCAACGAGATCAACCGCAAATGGCCGTTCCGGCGCGACGTGGAGCTCAAACTGCCATGACGGGTGACGCAATGCGGCGAGCGGGGCGAGTCGGCCAGGCCTTGCGGCAAACGGTCGCTGCCTGCCTGCTCGCGCTGCTCACCGGTTGTGCCAGCGAGCCACCGCCGGCCGACTGGCAGATCAATGCCCACAGCCTGCTCGCGAGCTACACCGCACACTATCTCAACGGCGACACCCTGCTGGCCGAGCGGCACTTCGAGCGGGCGCGTGCCGAGATCGCACGCACGGGTCGGCTGGATCTGCTGGCGCGGGCGGAACTGACACGCTGTGCGGTGCGGCTGGCCGCCCTGGAGACCGGCGCTTGCACGGCCTTCGAGCGGCTTGGCACACACGCCAGCGCAGAGGATGAGACCTACGCGCGGTTCCTGACGGGCGCTTGGCAAGGGGTGGATGCGAACCTTCTGCCCGCACGATATCGCGGTCTGCTTGCGGCCAGAGAGGAGGCAGCCCGTCTGCGCGCCCTCGACGAGATCAAGGATCCGCTGTCCCGAGCCATCGCCGCCGGCGCCCTCCTCAGCGCCGGCCATGCCTCGCCCGAGGTCATCGCCCTGGCGACTCGCACGGCCTCGGACCAAGGCTGGCGGCGCGCCCTGCTGGCCTGGCTAGAGGTTCAGGCCAAGCGCGCCGAGGCTGCCGGCGACAAGGCAGGGCTCGAACTCGTCCGGCAGCGCATCGAGCTGGTTCAGAGTTCCCTGACGGGACGTCGCACCTCCCCGTGACGGTTTGGTAGGTTTATACCAACAGCATATTAGGCCACTCTAATATAATCGCCCGCTTCTTTAGATTGCGGAGGGGATATGGATACCTTGATCGCCTGGCTCCACGCCCCCTGGCCATGGTACGTGGCCGGCCCCATCATCGGCCTCATGGTGCCGATGATGCTGTTCATCGGCAACCGCTCTTTCGGCGTCTCCAGCAATCTGCGTCACCTCTGCGCCATCACCCAGCCGCCGCAGGTCGGCGTAGACTTCTTCAAATACGACTGGAAGGAGCACACCTGGAGCCTGATGTTCGTCATCGGCACTGCCCTGGGTGGATTTCTCGCCGGTGTGGTGTTCGCCAATCCAGAACCGGTCAAGCTGAGCCTGGCCGCGCAGATGATGTTGGCCCACTGGGGCTTCACCCAGCCGGCGGGCAACCTGGTGCCGGAGGAGCTGTTCCACCCCAGTGTGCGCAACTACACCCTGCTGTTCGCCTGTGGCGTGCTGGTGGGCTTCGGCACGCGCTACGCCGCCGGCTGCACCTCCGGGCACGCCATCACCGGGCTGTCCACCCTGCAGCTGCCCTCGGTCTATGCCATCCTGGGCATATTCGGCGGTGGACTGATCGCCTCCTGGCTACTGGTCCCCTGGATGTTGAAATAGGATCTGAGCCATGCGGCGCTATCTGCCCTATCTGCTTGCCGGCACCCTGTTCGGCTTCGTCCTGATCAAGTCCGAGGCCGCCTCCTGGTATCGTATCCAGGAGATGTTCCATTTCCAGAACTTCCACATGTTCGGCATCCTGTTCTCGGCCATCGCCACCGGGATGCTCAGCATCCAGATCATCAAGCGCATGGGTGATAGGCGCTCCCTCGAGGGCGTGCCGATCGAGATCCCGAGCAAGCCGCCGGGCAAGGTGAGCTATATCGCCGGTGGCTTGATCTTCGGTCTGGGCTGGGGACTGATCGGATTGTGCCCCGGTCCCATCTTTGCCCTGGTCGGCACCGGCTCCCTGGGTGCCCTCGTCGTGCTCGCCGGTGCCCTGCACGGCACCTGGCTCTACGGCGCCCTCAGGCAACACCTGCCGCATTGACTGCGCGCCTACTTAGCCTTTGACAGCCGCTGCGCGAGGAACTAACCTTGCCTTGGTCGTCTGACCACGACAATCGAACGAACTGACGAGGAGAACACCCATGCGCCCACATACCCGCCCACACCGTCGCCGATTGCCCTTCGTACTCGCCGCGACTGCTTTGCTCTCCATCTCTGCCCACGCCGCGCCGCTCATGTCAGCGGAGTGGGCCGCCCAGGCCTGCGAGGCGTGGAACAAAAACCCCATCCTCACCGACGAACTTGCCGAACGCTGGATCAAGAACGACGGCGGTCGTGGCTACAAGATCATCCACTTGTATCGCACCGACTGCGGGGAGGCGACCAAGGTGGAAATGAAGATCGTGCCCCAGGGCGGCAAGGCCATCTGCGCCTACGGTGGCAAGGTGCAGACGACCCACCTAAACATGGACATGGACTACGTCATGCACGCCGAGACCAAGCGCTGGCGTGAGATGGGCGCCGGCGAATATGGCCCCATGCGTGCCATGATGTTCGGCCGTCTCAAGTTCGAGGGCCCGAAGGCGGAGGCCATGCGGTCGATGGGACCCTTCGAGCAGTTCCTCCTGCTGCCTGGCAAGATCCCCGGTGAGGACGCCTGCCCGCGTTGACCGGCACCCGTTGATGCAATCCGGGCCCGCCCCGCGCGGGCCTTTTCCTGGGTAGCCATAGGCGGCCCCGTTGGCGGATCCGGGCTTGGCTTCGTCGTCCTGGGAGAGGCCTTCCCGGGTCAAGGTCGAGGCCGACATTGGGCGAACTCGGCCATTTGGTTTTCATTGAGCTCGTACAGCTCCCAACGCCCTTGGCGGTGTCGCCCCGAAATAGCACAACGCGCTAAGCATCGCCGTCGCTTAGGGCGCATTCCTCCAACGCATCGATCTGGCGGCAGGCGGCAAAATTGGCCCCACGCTCGAGGTCGGCCGTGGCGGGTGAGCGCACCTGACACCAAACCGACGAAGACATTGCCGGCAGCGATGGCGTGGGACTGGCGCGCCCCCGCCATGGCAAAGACCACACCGCACCAGAAGTCATGGCGTTCGGCTTGCCCTTCCTCCCAGACGAGGAAGCCCTCGATGGAGAGTTTTTCGCGCGGCACATTCATCAGTGCAGCACCGGCGGCCCTTGCTCGGCCGGGAAGCCGCTGGCCATCTCCTCCGGCGTGGCGTCACGGATGGAGACGATGTCCACCACACAAGTGGCGTTCTGGCCAGCGAGCGGATGGTTGCCATCCAACGTCACTTGGCCGTCCTCGATCCGCACCACACGGAAGGTGACCACCTCTCCTTTCTCGTTTTGGAAGTCTGCCTCCACCCCCAGGTGACGCAGAGGCGGTGGCACATTCTCGATGGCCTCGACGATGATCAGACTCGGGTCGCGCGGGCCGAAGGCCGCCTCGGGGGTGAGCCGGGCCGTGACACGGTCGCCGACCCGATGCCCCTCCAGGGCCCGCTCGATCTCTTCGAACAGGCCGCTGCCAGCCCCGTGCACGTAACCGGTGGGCAGGTCCTGCTGGCCCATGATGCGGCCCTGTTCGTCCAGGACCGAATAGGTCATGTACACCACCTTGCCTTTGCGGACGACCTCATCGCTCATGTCTCAACTCCTCGGTAAAGCCCGGAGTTTAGCAAGGGCGGCGGGCTTGTGCTGGGGTACGGTCATCAGCCGCTGCGGCGCATGACGCCCCCCGCCTCAGCCGTCCCGCCACCTTGGCTGATGGGGTGCTGAAGCTCGGTCGGCGGGGCGAGGCCGAGTGTGCGATACAAACGTCCGAGCTTGTCACGGAAGAGCCGATCGAAGGCGCGCACGCTGGCGGCCGGGTTGCTGTCACCAAACCACCAGAACCAGTCGGAACTCTCGCACGATCGCAGCAGGGCCTCGGCGGCCTGGGCAGTCGCCGCATCCAGGCCGCCCTTGGCTAGGGCCGCGTCATAGGCAGATTTGGCAGCACACAACAAATCCCAAGCGCGGTTCTTGTCGGGGTGGCCCATCCAGGTGGTGAAGTCGCCATAGACCCAACTGCCGGCGACCAGCCGCGGCAGGGTCATCGGGCTATCGGGGTGTTGCGCGAGGTAGTCCGCAAAGGTCGTCAGGCGGATGTCCGGATGCTCGACCAGGGCGCTGTAGAGCTCGGACAGGAAATACCAACCGTTGTATGGGTAGTAGTCCCAGGCGTTCTCACCGTCGAGGATGACGGTCACCACGGGGTCCTGGCAATTCGTGTAGTGATAGCGGTCCTCCAGGCTGTGCAGGAAGTGCCGCACGGCGTCGCGCGCGAACCAGTTCTTGTATTCGAAGCCGATCAGGTCCGACAGATAATCGTCACGGAAGAAGCAGACCGTATCGGCGTCGGCAAGGCGATAGGGCCGACACAGCCACTGGCAGGGCCGGCTGGCGTCATACCCCGAAGCCCTAAGGCTGTGCATCAGCACCCCCTCCCCGCTTGCGACCCAGCGCACCCCTGCGGCCGAGAACTGACGCAACGCAGCCTCGGACACCCCGCCCTCGGCCGGCCACATGCCGACCGGCGGCGCGCCGAAATGCGCACGGTGGCATTCACGCGCGGCGTCGATATGGACCTTGACTCGCTCTCCACCCCCTGGGTAGGCCGGGGCCTGGGGCAGAGACAGCGTCGGTCTTGCCTCGCGTGCAGCATTGAAATCGATGAGCAAGGGGGCGATGGGATGGCTGTGCGGCGTGCTGGACAGCTCCACCTGACCGCTCTGGGCCAGGGCCCGATAGCGCGGGATGAGACCGGTGATGATCTCGCCGATCAGGTCGAGCAGGGCGCGCCGGTCGGCTGGCGAGAAGCCTCGCCCCTTCTGCATGAGCGCCAGCACCAGCGGGTACTGCCGGCGCACGGTCTCCCCCGTCCATGCCAGGTGGTACCAGGTCAACAGATCGGCGAAGTACTGGGCAGAGAGGTAATCGAGCCCGGATTCGCCCTGGCTTGGCACCTGCTGGCTGAGCGCATAAAGCTCGCGATAGGCTGGAAAGGGGTCGAGCATCGTAGGCGGATGCAACCGGAAGCAAGCCTCCAGCAGCCTCTTTTTCTCCGTGCGCGACAGACGTCCGAGCCGGGCGTCGGCCAGCCGGGCGAGCAGGGGATCCGTGAACCGGCCGCTGGCAAACTGTGCGGCGTAGTCGTCGAGCTGCTCCAGGAGGGTGGGCACGAAGTTGATGACCACCCGCATGGCCGGCTGCGCCTCCAGATGGGCAGCCATGTCGCTGTAGTCCTTGAGCGCATGCAGATAGGTCCAGGGCAGGAAATAGCCCTGGTCGGTACGGTAATCCGGCTGGTGGAAGTGCCAGCAGAGGATCAGGTTCAACATGAGTTCGGCGCGGTTTCTGTAACCCTTGCCGCGCGCGGCCGCACCGCGCCCAACCTGTAGGGAGCTTTGTCACCTGAACAAGTGGATGTTCTGCCCCAGCATCTCTGGCGTGACCAGGGTGACGCCGCCGGCGGAGACGTGGAACTGCCGCGCGTCATCGGCGGGGTTGACGCCGATGGCCATGCCGGGGGGGATCTTGCAGCCACGGTCGACCACCACCCTCTTCAGGATCGCCCCTTGGCCGATGCGCACATCGGGCAGGACCACGGCCTCCTCCAGATAGGCCCCCTCCGCCACACGGACGTTGGAGAACAGCACCGAGCGCCGCACCGTCGCCCCACTGATGATGCAGCCGCCCGAGACCATGGAATCGATGGCCATGCCGCGCCGGCCGTCTTCGTCGAACACGAACTTGGCTGGCGGCAACTGTTCCTGATAGGTCCAGATGGGCCAGTTCGGGTCGTAGAGGTTGAGCTCGGGGGTGACGCTGGCCAGGTCCAAATTCGCAGCCCAATAGGCATCTACCGTACCGACGTCACGCCAATAGGCAGGCTCGCCCTCGCCGTGCACGCAACTGTCGGTGAAGCGGTGGGCATAGACGCGGTAACCTGCGCGGATCAGGTGCGGGATGACATCCTTGCCGAAGTCGTGCTCGGAGCGCGGCTCGTCGGCATCGCGCACCAACTGCTCGAACAAGAAAGCGGCGTTGAAGACGTAGATGCCCATGGAGCAGAGCGAGGTGTCGGGCCGGCCGGGGATGCAGGGTGGATCGGCCGGTTTTTCCATGAAGGCGACCACTCGGTCGTTGGCATCCACTTGCATCACGCCGAAGGCGGAGGCATCCTGTCGCGCCACCTCGATGCAGGCCACGGTCATGTCCGCCTCGTTCTGCACGTGCGAGGCCAGCATCTCGCCATAATCCATCTTGTAGACGTGGTCGCCGGCCAGGATCAACACGTATTCCGGCTTGTAGACACGCAGGATGTCCAGGTTCTGGTAGACGGCATCGGCCGTACCCTTGTACCAGCTTACCTCGTCCACCCGTTGCTGCGCCGGCAGCAGCTCGACGAACTCGTTGAACTCGCCGCGCAGGAAGCCCCAGCCACGCTGGATGTGCTTGATCAGGCTGTGCGCCTTGTATTGGGTGATGACGCCGATGCGGCGGATGCCTGAGTTGATGCAGTTGGACAGGGGGAAATCGATGATCCGGAACTTGCCGCCGAAGGGCACGGCCGGTTTGGCGCGCCAGTCGGTGAGCTGTTTCAGACGGCTGCCACGGCCACCCGCCAGGATCAGCGCCACGGTGTTCTTTGTCAGCAGACTGACGAAACGCGGATACTCCTTGATCACGATGCCCCCCTTTTAGAGCCGAATAGACGATGCATGCCCCACGTATGCATGCTAGCAAACCCTCGAGTCTGATTGAATCTGCCCAAGCTCGCCTAGGGAAACGCTGAATAAATCTGCTGCGCGGGCGCATCGCTGCCTTGCGCGGTCTTGGCTCCGGCCGCTCGGCTTCGCCTCGCTTAACCAGCGTAGGAGCGACGAAAGTCGCGACCAACACGGTGGGCGTCCGGCACGTAGGAGCGACGAAAGTCGCGACCAACACGATGGGCGTCCGGCACGTAGGAGCGACGAGAGTCGCGACCAACAACGACCAACAACGGCCAACAACGACCGACGGGATGCATACAACGAATGTCGCGGCTTTCGCCGCTCCTACCCGAGGCGCGAGCACGGCGGGCGATGTGGCATCACGATGATGCGTCTGGCATCTGGCGCTCCGGGCGTTCAATCCCGGTCGCTGGGTTATGCAGAGCGTCCCTAAGGAAACTCTGCATAACTGACTGCGCGGGCGCTCGACTTCGCTGCACGGTGTTCGGATGCGCGCCTATCTATTTGATAGATCTCGCATCCTGCGCTCCGGGCGCGCGGCGCTCAATCCCGCTCGTCGGGTTATGCAGAACTTCCCTAGACCGAGATGTGAGCACAGAGGTTGGGTTCGGCATGTCCTTGGCTGCTGATGCGGATAACGGCGACCAGCAAAAACTCATTCACTGAGAAGACCGCAAGACGCGCCTCGGCCGGCCCATGCAATCTCCTCACGCGCACCGATCAGGCGTTTTCCAGCAGCCACTGCATGAGTTCCGGAAAATCGCCGCAAACCGCCAACGGAGCGTATTGTGCCAGGCTCTCGGCTGGATGGGCCCCATATCCTGCCGCCAGGGCATCCACTCCAGCGTTACGAGCCATCAGCAGGTCGTGACTAGTGTCCCCCACCATCAGGACGCGTTCGCTCGGCACGGCAAGCTCGTCGAGCAATTCCTCAATCATGGCGGGATGTGGTTTAGAAAAGCACTCGTCTGCAGTGCGCGAAGCGTGAAAGTAAGTACCTAGGCCGGTGTGTTGGAAGGCGCGCTTGAGGCCTTGACGCGCCTTGCCTGTGGCCACTGCGAGTAGATGACCGCGCGCATGCAAGCAGGCAACCAGCTCCTTGGCGCCAGAGAATAGCGGGATTTCCGCATCGCGGGCTAGATAGTGATTGCGGTAAGCCTGCACGAGTCGTAGGTAATCATCGGCTGGCAAGTCAGGTAGGAGATGGCTCAGGGCATCCTGCAGTCCCAGGCCAATGATGTGGCTGGCTGCTTCACGGCTGGGCACTGGCAGTCCAAGATCGTGGCAGGCGGCCTGGATACAGGCGACGATAGTCCCGGTCGAGTCCACCAAGGTGCCGTCCCAGTCGAAGATGATCAATTCATAGCGTCGTTGGCGCACGGCTGCTGTTCCAACTGTTCGAGAAAACGGACTAGGTCCTTCGGCAGCGGGCTTTCCAAGGTCAAAGGCTGGCCGGTCAACGGGTGTTCAAAGGCAAGCCGAGCAGCATGAAGGAACATGCGGCGCAAGCCCCATTTCTTCAAGGAGCGGTTCAATTCGAAATCGCCATATTTGTCGTCGCCGACGATAGGGTGTTGGAGGCTCGCCAGATGCACGCGGATCTGATGCGTGCGTCCCGTATACAGTTCCGCCTCCACAAAGGTGAAACCTGCAAAGCGCCGTATTGGTTTGAACAGCGTGTGTGCCGTCAGCCCCCCTTCTCGCACGAAGACACGGCGTTCGCCTTCCTGCGTGACATACTTCTGTAGCGGTAGACGCACGTGGCGTGCGCCGCCGGCCCAGTCGCCCGCCACCAGGGCCACATAGATCTTGCGTACTTCACCCTCTCGCAGCATGCGGTGCAGTGCCGTCAAGGCGGGGCGTTTGAGCGCGATCATCAGCAGGCCTGAAGTCTCCTTGTCCAGGCGGTGGGCGAGCTCCATGAAACGCTCACCAGGCAGCTCCTGGCGGAGTTGCTCGATAAGCCCCAAGCTCACCCCACTACCACCGTGCACTGCCTGGCCCGCAGGCTTGTCTAGGATCAACAGGGACTCGTCCCGATAGACGATGCGGTCGAGCAAGCTGTGCGCGATACGGGGGCTAGGCGCCGCCGTTGCTGCTGCGATGCGCACGGGGGGGATACGCACTTCGTCGCCGGCCTGAAGGCGCTGATCATGCGCGGCGCGACGGCCATTCACCCGCGTCTCGCCACTACGCAGCATACGGTAGATGCGGCTTTTGGGCACGCCCTTGAGATGCTTGAAAAGATAATTGTCCAGACGCTGCCCGGCCGCTTCCTCGCCGATGATGACTTTTGTGACAGCTTCTTTGCGCGCTTCTTGCATTCCTCTATACTCTCGTCCGTAGACATGGGCGGTACGGCAACGATTCTCTCGTGAGTACCGTCCTTGGTCACCGGTTAAGTCAGCTCACCGACCAGCCCGGTGGTCGCCGACTCTCCGCCACGCTGGCGCATGCCGTGCATCAAGACCAATGGAGAGCTCCGATGCGGCCGCTCGGCGAAAAGTAGCGATCGTAACATAACCGCACCAAACACACCCGGATAACGCCCGGCCGGCCAGGGAAGCGCTGCATGACCCGGCGAGCTGGACAAGCGCAACGCGCCTGGAGCATAGGATGCGAGACCTCTCGAATCGATCGGCGAGCCTCCGAGCACCGCGCAGAGATGTTGAGCGCTCGCGCAGCCAGTGCAGCGGTGTTTCCCTTGAGCCGCTGGGCCTAAGGATAAACTCCCCCCAGACGAGCCACTCGCAGACATGACGCAAACGTTACCTGTCTGATCCCTGCCTTGCTCGGCTGCCGCGCAAGCGATCACGCGGCGGGGTTTATCGCCCTGGTGCGTCGGTGCGCAGGGGTGAAATCATGAAGCGAATGCTCTTTAACGCGACGCAGGCGGAGGAGCTCCGCGTCGCCATTGTCGATGGTCAAAAACTCATTGACCTAGACATCGAATCCGCCAGCAAAGAACAACGCAAAGGCAACATCTACAAAGCCGTTATTACCCGTGTCGAGCCAAGTCTCGAGGCCTGCTTCGTCGACTACGGCACCGAACGACATGGCTTTTTGCCCTTCAAAGAAATTGCGCGTTCTTCCCTCCCGGCTGAGTCGGGTGACTTGGGCCGTAGCCGCATCCAGGACCTGCTACATGAAGGCCAAGAGCTGATCGTACAGGTCGAGAAAGACGAGCGCGGCACCAAGGGGGCGGCGCTGACCAATTACATCAGCTTGGCCGGCCGTTACCTGGTGTTGATGCCAAACAATCCGCGCGGGGGCGGCGTATCACGGCGCATCGAGGGGGAGGAACGCAATGAGCTCCGAGACCTGCTTGCCCAGCTCGAGGTCCCAGCAGGGATGAGTCTAATCGGTCGGACGGCGGGTATTGGCCGGAGCCTGGAGGAACTGCAGTGGGACCTGAATTACCTGCTCCAACTCTGGCAGGCCATTGACAACGCGGCGAAAGCACAAAACGGTGCCTTCCTGATCTATCAGGAATCCAGTCTGGTCATCCGTGCCATTCGTGACTACTTCACACCGGATATCGGAGAGATCTTGATCGACAATCCGGAGATACACGAGCAGGCGCGCCAGTTCATGGCGCACGTGATGCCCAACAACGTCAACAAAGTCAAGCTCTACACGGACAGCGTCCCCCTGTTTTCACGCTTCCAGATCGAGCACCAGATCGAGACAGCCTACTCGCGCGTGGTTTCGTTACCCTCCGGCGGCTCTATCGTCATCGATCACGCCGAGGCCCTGGTCGCCATCGACGTAAACTCGGCCCAGGCGACCAAGGGCGCCGACATCGAGCAGACCGCCTTCAACACTAATTTGGAGGCAGCCGACGAGATCGCGCGCCAATTACGCTTACGTGACTTGGGCGGGCTCATCGTCATCGACTTCATCGACATGGAGAGCCAAAAAAACCAACGCGAGGTCGAAGAACGTCTGCGCGAAGCCTTGCGCCACGACAGGGCACGCGTGCAGATCGGCAAGATCTCCAGATTTGGTCTGCTGGAACTATCACGCCAGCGGTTACAGCCCAGCCTGGGCGAAACCAGCTACATGACCTGCCCGCGCTGCGATGGTACGGGCCACATTCGTAGCACCGAGTCCTTCGCTCTACACCTGCTGCGCATGCTGCAGGAGGAGGCGATCAAAGAAAACACTGCTGCCGTGCACGTTCAGGCCCCTGTAGATGTCTGTACCTATCTGCTCAACGAGAAGCGCACTGACATCCTTCGTATCGAGACACAGCACAAGGTAGAGATCACGATCATCCCCAACGTCCACTTCGAGACGCCGCGTTATAGCCTGGTTCGGCTGCGCCACGACCAACTCAACCAAGTCGGCACATTACTACCGAGTTATCAAATGGTAGAGAAGCCGGCAGAGGTGGAGATCGAGCCGAAGGCTGGCGGGACGAGCAAGCCAGAGCGGGCACAGCCAATGGTGCAGGGTATCGCCCCTGCTCAACCAGCCCCCACTCCATCGCCAAAACCCGAAGTTTCCCCCATCGCTCAAAAGGGTGGTTTGTTCGGACGTCTCCTCAACTGGTTGCGTGGTCTAAATGCCACCGCGGTACCGGCCACCGAGACCGCCAAACTGGCACACCGCGAGACGCGCGAGACCCGACGCGGACGGGAGGAGCGAGAGGGTCGGCGGGCTCGAGGCGAGCGCCCTGTTCGTTCCGAGCTGCTCGAGCCCCGCGCAGCTCGCGCCGAACGGACGGAGGCCCGCGTCACCGAGCCCCGTGCGGCGCGTCCGGAGCGCACGGAACACCAGGAAAGGCGGCGTGAGCGCCCGCCGGCGCCACTTGTCGCGAGCGAGACGCAAGAGAGCGTTCCAGCCCTGGAGGCAGGTGAGGCGACTGCCCCAACTGTCGCCGAGGCGCGAGAAGGACGTGCGCGCCGTCGTCGACGTGGCCGCCGCGAGGCTCGGCCAGAAATGGCGGCGGAGGCCACAGCGATCGGGGCCACCAGCGGGGAGACACCACGGGAGCCTGTAGCGAGCGAACGTCCCACTGAAGCGACGTCGGCGGAGGTCAGCAAGAGCGCTATCGCGGCCGAGTTGGCCACGCCTGTCCAGGAGGTCGCCGTCACACAGGCATTGCCAG
>CALAMX010000004.1 GCA_937925755.1 uncultured Burkholderiales bacterium | reverse complement strand
GCCGAAACTGCGGAGCAGGGCGGCACCCAGTACGAGGGCGTAGGCAGCGACGGCGGTGCGCGGCGCGACCAGGTGCCGCCCGGTGTGACCCAGCGTGGCGCGCGTCATCACGGCCAGGATCATGAGCGCGATCGCGCCGCTCGCCTGGAGATGCAGCCAAGCGGATGCCCAGGCCGCGTCGGCCAGCAGAAATGCCGCTTTGGTCGCGAGCGCGGCCGGGATCAGCAGATAGGCGAGATGCAACACCCAGAGGATGGGCTGTCCGAGTGTCTCATGCCCGCGCCAGCGCACGAGCCGAGCGAGCGCCAGCAGCGCCGCGATCGCGGCGATCGCGCCTGAGGGTGCCGAGTCCGGAACGAGCAGATCGACCACGACGACGGCGCCGAGCGCGACCATGCCGGCGCGATCGATCCACGGCCAGGGCGGCGATCCGGGTGTTCGCCCTGCCTTGCGCAGAGCGTTGAGGGTGAAGGACGGAACGATCCGACCACCGATCAGTCCGACCAGCGTGAGAGCGACGTTGAGGGCAAGACGCTGCCCGGTCGCGAAGGTGTCGGCGGTCCAGCCCGCGACCTCGGCGAGCATCAGCGCATCGCCGGCCCAGAACGCCAGTACCAGCCCCGGCGGACCGAAGAGCCGGGGCGAGCCCGCCTTGATCAGCGCCGGCAGGATCGTCAGCAGCAGCGCGGGAAGGGGCAGGAGTCCGATCGCGGCGGCGACAGGCGGCGCCACCGGCGTGCCCGGCAGGAGCGCCAGCCGCGCGGCGAGGTAGAGCCCGGCCAGCAGCGCGAGAGGCATGCCGGCATAGCCGCGCCGCCCGGTCCAGTTGGGCACCGCGGTCAGCAGGAACCCGGCGACCGCAGCGCCGACGAAGCCCGAGATCATCTCGTGGCCATGCCAGCGCGCGATGGGCAGCGGGCCGTCGGGCAGCCGCGCGCCATGCAATGCCGCGATCCAGATGAGCATCGCCACCACGGCCCAGATGCCGGCGAACAGGAAGAACGGACGGAAGCCGTGACTGAACAGGGCCATCGGTGGCACCGACGCCGTGCGGCGGCGCGCTTCGGCGACGGTCACGGCTCGCCTCCGACCGCCGGCGCGGGAACCTGGGCCGCGTCGATCTGGCGGAACGGACCGCGCGGCGTCTCGGCCGCCATGAGCACCCCCCAGGTGAAGTCGAAGTACCATCCGTGCAACGCGAGTTTCCCTGCCGCGACGCGTTCAGCGATCCAGGGATAGGTGGACAGGTTGCGCAGGCTGACCAACACTGCTGCTCGCTCGGCGTAACGCGCAAGCAGAGCGGGCTCTGCCTCTGAAACGAGCGTTCGCACCTCGTCGCGCACTTCTGCGAGCAGGCCTACCCACTGCCCCACGAAATCAAAGCGCGGATCGGCATCGCCGAACTCCATCAAGCTACGCACGCCGCCGCACATGGCATGACCGAGCACGATGACATGCTCCACCTCGAGCCCCTTGACGCCGAACTCAAGCGCCGCGGAAACCCCAGCGAGGCGTCCGTCGAGCACATATGGAGGAACCAGCGCGGCAACGTTGCGGATAACAAACAACTCACCCGGTCCAGCGTCAGTGATCATCTGCGGGTCGGCCCGGCTGTCGCAGCAGGCCACCACCATCACTTTCGGCCGTTGGCCATCCCAAACGAGATGATCGAATAAGCTGTGATCGGTCTCGAAATAGGCAGCCCGGAACCTTTCGAAGCCCTGGATCAGCCGGACGATTGTGGCGTCGGCCGTGGTCATTGCGCGAGTGGCGTCGCGGCCCCGTCCATCGCCACCCCCTCGATCCGCGCCCGCCCGGCGAGCACAGCGATGAATTGGTGCACGGCGCGGCGCCAGGAGGCGTCTTGGAGATATCGCGCGACGGTCTCGCGCACGGCCTCGAACGGCAGCTCGCGCGGCTCAGCGCGCTGGTGCAGCCAAAGGATGTGCATGCCGTAGCGGCTCTTCACCACCACCGGGCAGATCTGCCCCGGCGTCATCGCGGCCAGGAAGGTCTCGACCTCGGGCACCAGGCTGCCGCGAGTCACCTGGCCGAGCCGGCCGCCGTCCTTGCTTGACGGGCAGGCGGAATGTGCCTGCGCCCGCGCCTCGAAGCTGTCGCGATCGGCCAGCACCTGTACGAGCAGATCCTTTGCGCGCGCCTCCGCGACCGCGCGCGCCTCCTTGTCCTCGGGATCCGCCGCGATCAGGATGTGACTCGCCTCCCAGACCTCCTTGGTGCGGAAGCAGCTGCGGTTGGCCTCGTACCAGCGCCGGAGCGTCGCCTCGTCCGCCTCGGGCACGCTGATCGCCTGGTCGAGCAGCGCGTCGATCACTGCCTCGTCGGGCAGGAGCTCGCTGTCCGGATCGGCCTCGATGCCGCGCGCGTGCGCCTCGTCGAGCAGCAGGCGACGCACCACCAGCGCGCGCGCCGCCTCTTGCCAAGCCGCCTGGGGCGAGGGCGCTGGATGGTGCTGCATCTCCGCGGCGATCTCGCGCTCAGTGATCACCGTGTCGTTGACACGGATCGTCATCGTGCTCACTCAGCGGCCACCGGGCGTGGCGGGGCGACGGGGCCGGGGCGGCTGGTGGCGCCGCCACGCTTGCGGACGATTTGCCATGAGCGGAACAAATACCAGATCGGGGCAGAAAAGACGTGTACCAGCCGCGAGAACGGCGTTAGCAAGAACAAAGTCATGCCCATCACGATGTGGAGCTGAAACGGCCAATCTGCGCCGCGTACGAAGTCGGCAGCACCCGCCTGAAAGGTAACAATGTGCTGCGCCCACATCGAAAGCTGCACCATCATCGAGCCGTCACGGTGGCCGATCGAGAACGGCAGCGTGATCAGCCCTAGCGCAAGCTGGATCCAGAGCAGGGCCAGGATGGCGATATCGATGCCGGCGCTGGTGCGGCGGATGCGCGGGTCGTAGAGGCGGCGGTGCAGCAGCAGCGTCAATCCAATGAAGCATATCGTGCCGAAGACTCCGCCTAGAACGATTGCAAGCATTTGCTTTTGCTGCACTGTGATAAAGGGTTCATACATCCATTTGGGTGTCAGTAAGCCTATGAAGTGTCCAAAGAAGATTGCCAAGATGCCAATGTGGAAGAGGTTCGACCCCCAGCGGAGCTGACGAGCACGCAGCAACTGGCTTGATCCGGACCGCCATGTGTACTGGTCGCGGTCGAAGCGGATAAGGCTGCCGACGAAGAACACGCCGGCGCACAGGTAAGGATAAATGCCGAACAAAAAGTCGTGAACGTAGTCGGTAAAAGCGTTCCATGCGGCCATTGGCTGTTCTCCATTTCAGGTCCTGGCTGTGCGCATGGCGCGCAGCCGTTTGATCATCGCCGCAACCTTCGCCCGCGCGCTTTCGCGATTTGGGTCGTTTTCGGGGCCGAAGGTCACGGGCACGTCTTCCCATTCGCGGTCGATCTGTTCGGGATCGTCCTGCACTGCCTCGGGTTTCGCCATCGGCGTCGCGCCAGCCTCTGCTACAATGGCAGCGATGACGCCCGCATAGGCGCGTGCATCTGCTGTACGGCGTCCGATCAGACGCGCGTGCAGCTGATCGAGAATAGGCACGGCCTGCTTCAGAAGCTCATCGGCCAGTGATGGTGGGGCGATTGCCAAGAACTCGAGGAACAGCGGCAAGTAGTCAGGAAGCTCATGCGGCGATGGATTATAGCCGGTTTTTTGATAAATTTCGGCCAGCGCCACCATCGCCGGCCCGCGATTGCGGCTGTCGCCGTGCACATGCTCAAAGAGGTGCAGCGAGCACGACCGGCCCCAGTCGAACAAGGTCGAGTAGGCTTCCTGTCGGTCCAGCAGATCGCCCATGGCCAGACGCCGGCAGAGTCGGCGAAGGGCCGCGTTGTGCGGCGGACGAAACCCCTCCGAGTCAATTGCGCTGCAAATATCGCCAAGAGCGCTGCGCAGCGCTTCGTCCGGATAGTGCAGCAGAGCAGAGAGAATTCGGAAACGGCGGTTCATCGCCGCTGCTCCTGGGTTTCAACCACGTCCTCGACGCGCGGCGGCGCCATCCGTCCTGCTGAAGGCCCAAGCGCGGAGAACAGATTGCCAACTGTTCTACCGTCGTAGCAGCCATGGCCGAAACTGAAGCCACAAGCCGATTTCAGGTCGAAAGCGTTCTCGGCATACTCGCGGTGTGTGGTCGGGATGACGTAACGGTCCTCGTAATTGGCGATGGCGAGCAGGCGGTACATTTCGTCGACCTGTCCGGCTGTCAGTCCGACTGCCTCAAGCACTGCGAGATTGTTTCGCCCCTCCACCATCCGGTCGCGCATGTGGATGCGCATCGCGAACATGCGCTGCAGCGCTTGCAGGATCGGTGCCTCGTCCCCGGCGGTTAGCAGATTCGCGAGATAGCGCACCGGAATGCGCAGAGCGCCGATATCGGGTAATCCATCCTTCCAGCCGACATATCCAGCCTCTATCGCCGACTGCACAGGCGAGAGCGGCGGCACGTACCAGACCATCGGCAGAGTGCGGTATTCGGGATGCAGCGGAAAGGCGATCTTCCAGTCGATGCACATCTTGTAGGTCGGGCTGCGGCGTGCAGCATCAAGCCACGCCTCGGGGATGCCGTCAGCCTGCGCCTGAGCGATCACCGCCGGATCGTTTGGATCAAGAAATATGTCGAGCTGGGCGCGGTAGAGATGCTGCTCGTTCTCGACCGAGGCCGCCTCCTCGATCCGGTCGGCGTCGTAGAGCAGCACGCCGAGATAGCGGATGCGGCCCACACAGGTCTCGGAGCACACGGTCGGCTCGCCCGCCTCGATGCGCGGATAGCAGAAGATGCACTTCTCGGCCTTTCCCGACTGCCAATTGTAATAGATCTTCTTGTACGGGCAGCCCGACACGCACATGCGCCAGCCGCGGCACTTGTCCTGGTCGATCAGGACGATGCCATCCTCCTCGCGCTTGTAGATCGAGCCCGAGGGGCAGGAGGCAACACAGGATGGGTTGAGGCAGTGCTCGCACAGGCGAGGCAGGTAGAACATGAAGGTGTTCTCGAACTGCCCGTAGATCTCCTTCTGGATTCCCTCGAAGTTGGAGTCCTTCGAGCGCTTGCTGAACTCGGTGCCGAGGATCTCCTCCCAGTTGGGACCCCACTGGATCTCCATTCGTTCGCCGGTGATCAGCGAAACCGGCCGCGCGACCGGCATTGTCTCGCTCTCGGGCGCTGTCTGCAAATGCGTGTAGTCGAAGGTGAAAGGCTCATAGTAGTCATCGATCTCCGGCATCGCCGGGTTGGCGAAGATGTTCGCCAGGATGCGCCACTTGCCGCCCTGGCGCGGGATGATCTTGCCGTTGGACTTGCGCTTCCAGCCGCCCTTCCAGCGCTTCTGGTTCTCCCAGTCCTTTGGATAGCCAATACCGGGCTTAGTCTCGACATTGTTAAACCACGCATATTCGACTCCCTCTCGGCTGGTCCAGACCTGCTTGCAGGTGACCGAGCAGGTGTGGCAGCCGATGCACTTGTCGAGATTCAGCACCATCGCGATCTGGGCGCGGATTTTCATCCTCTCATCTCCTTCCCGCTCGCATTCTTACTCAGCTTTTACTCAGCCGCTTTGAGGTCGGCCGCCTGATGTGTCACCCGCGGCCCATCGAGCCACGCGACATTCGCCATCTTTCGTACGATGACAAACTCGTCGCGGTTAGTCCCTATCGTTCCGTAGTAGTTGAAGCCGTACGATTGCTGAGCGTAGCCGCCGATCATATGAGTTGGCTTGACGACGACCCTGGCGACCGAGTTGTGAATACCGCCGCGAGCCCGCGTGATCTCGCTGCCTGGGACATTCACGATTTTCTCCTGAGCGTGATACATCATGATCATTCCTTTCGGCACGCGCTGCGACACAACGGCGCGGGCGCAGAGCGCGCCGTTGAGGTTGAATGCCTCCACCCAGTCGTTGTCCTCGATCCCCGCCTCCTTGGCATCCACCTCGGAAATCCAAACGATCGGGCCGCCGCGAGAGAGCGTCAGCATGATCAAGTTGTCGGTGAAGACTGAGTGAATGCCCCATTTCTGGTGCGGAGTAATGAAGTTAAGCACGATCTCCTTGTTGCCGTTCGGCAAACGTCCGACCATCGTCTGATGAGCCTTGAGATCGACCGGTGGCCGATAGACACACAGCGCCTCGCCGAAGGCCAGCATCCAGGGATGGTCTTGATAAAGCTGCTGGCGCCCGGACAACGTGCGCCACGGGATCAGATGATGCACGTTGGTATAGCCCGCGGTGTAGCAAACCTCGTCGCTTTCGAGTCCGGACCAGATCGGTGAAGAGATGATCTTGCGCGGTTGCGCGGCGATGTCGCGAAACCGGATCGCTTCATGCTCTTTCGGCTTGGCGAGCTCGGTATGATCGTGTCCGGTCGCCTTGCCAAGCGCTTCCCATGCCTTCACCGCCACGTGCCCGTTGGTTTCTGGAGCGAGATGTAAGATGACCTCGCAGGCGTCGATGTCAGTCTCGATCCGCGCAAGCGGCTGTTCGACGCCAGGAACGTGAGTTGTGCCGTTAAGTTGGCGCAGGAAGGCAACCTCTTGGTCGCTCTTCCACGTCAAACCCTTCCCGTTGTTCCCGACTTTCTCCATCAGCGGGCCAAGGGCAGTGTAGCGCGCGTACGTGTTCGGATAATCTCGCACGATCACCGCGATGCCCGGCATGGTCTTGCCTGGGATTGGCTCGACCTCGCCCTTGCGCCACTCCTTCACGGCATGCGTCTGGCCCAGTTCAGCCGGGCTATCGTGCATCAGGGGCGTCAGCACCACATCGATTTCGACGCCGAGGTGACCTTTGGCGAGCTCGGAGAAGCGCTTGCAGATCCCCTTGAAGATCTCCCAGTCGCTACGGCTTTCCCAAGCCGGGTCAACTGCTGCCGTAAATGGGTGGATAAACGGGTGCATATCTGAGGTGCTGAGGTCACACTTCTCGTACCAGGTTGCTGTCGGCAGCACGATGTCGGAGTACATACAGGTCGTGCTCATCCGGAAGTCGAGTGTTACAAGCAGGTCGAGCTTGCCGCGCGGCGCCTCCTGGTGCCACGTCACCTCTTGCGGCTTCGTGCGCCCCTCTTCGCCGAGATCTCTTGCCTGTACACCATGCTGCGTGCCGAGCAGGTGTTTAAGGAAGTACTCGTGGCCTTTGGCTGAGGACCCAAGCAGGTTGGATCGCCAGACAAACAGATTTCGCGGCCAATTTTGCGGATGGTCAGGATCTTCGCACGCCATCGTGATCCGGCCGTCCTTTAGCCGCTCGATCAGGTAGCTGGGGATGTCCTTGCCCTCGGCAGCAGCAGAGGCAGCGAGCGTCAACGGGTTGAGGGCGAGCTGCGGCGCTGAAGGTAGCCAGCCCATCCGTTCCGCCCGCACATTGAAGTCGATCAAAGCGCCGCTCAGTTTCATAGGCGCGGTGGGCGAGAGGATCTCATCCACTGTTAAAGTTTCGTAGCGCCACTGGTCGGTATGCGCATACCAAAACGAGGTGGAGTTTTGCTGCCGCGGCGGGCGCGCCCAGTCGGTCGCGAAAGCAAGCGGTATCCAGCCCGACTGTGGCCGCAACTTCTCCTGCCCGACATAATGCGCCCAGCCCCCGCCCGACTGGCCGATACAGCCGCACATCACCAAGAGGTTGATGATGGCGCGGTAGGTCATGTCCGAATGGTACCAGTGGTTCAGTGCGGCGCCGAGGATCACCATGGACTTGCCTCTGGTCGTCTCGGCATTGTTTGCGAATTCACGCGCGACGAAGACAATCTGGTGCGCTGGCACGCCGCAGACAGCCTCTGCCCAGGCTGGGGTGTAGGGCGCAATCGCGTCGTAGCCCGCTGCCCCGTCGCCGTAGCCGCGCTCAACCCCGTAATTGGCGAGCAGGAGGTCGTAGACCGTCGCGACCTTGGCCTCGCGTCCGTCGGCCAGTCGCACCGTAGTCACTGGAACGGTGCGCCTCACTGTGTCGCCTAGCGCGGTGGGGTTGAAGAAGGGCTGCGCACGGTCGCCGAAGTAGGGGAAAACCACCTCAGCCGTGACCCCGCCATCGATTAGAGAGAGTCGGGGCGTCACGGCCTCGAGGGTACGTGCATCCCGCCCCTCGAGGTTCCACTTGCCCTTTTCGCCCCACCGAAAGCCGATCGAACCGGTCGGGATGTATGGCGCGCCGGTCGCGTCGTTGATGGCAACAGTCTTCCATTCCGGGTTATTGGTCTCTCCGCCATTCTCAGGGAGGTCGGAGGCGCGCAATTGCCGATCGGGGACAAGCTGACCATCACGTTCGGCCAGCAACACCAGCATCGGCATGTCCGTGTACCGGCGGCAATAGTCGATGAAATATGCGCCGCGGCCCTTCGCATGCCACTCCGTCAGGATCACGTGACCCATCGCAAGCGCAAGCGCAGCGTCCGTGCCCTGCTTCGGATGCAGCCAAAGATCAGCGAACTTCGATGCCTCGGAATAATCGGGTGTAACGGTGACAACCTTGGTGCCGCGATAGCGCGCCTCCGCCATGAAGTGCGCATCGGGAGTTCGCGTCTGGGGCACGTTCGAACCCCACATCATAATGAAACCGGAGTTGTACCAGTCGGCACTCTCCGGCACGTCGGTTTGCTCTCCCCAAGTTTGCGGGCTTGAGGGGGGAAGATCGCAATACCAGTCGTAAAACGACATGCATACGCCGCCGATCAGCGAGAGATAACGCGTTCCTGCCGCGTAGCTAACCATGCTCATCGCCGGTATCGGCGAAAAGCCAACCACGCGATCGGGCCCCCACGTCTTGACGGTGTATACGTTGGCGGCGGCGATGATTTCCTCTACCTCCTCCCAGGAGACGCGAACGAAGCCGCCGAGACCGCGTGCCGACTGATATTCACGCCGCTGTGTTGGATCGTCCTGAATGGACTTCCAGGCGAGCACGGGATCAGCATGCTTCGCTTTCGCCGCGCGCCAGAGCTGCACCAAGCGCTTGCGCGCCATCGGATATTTCAGCCGGTTAGCGCTGTAGAGGTACCACGAATATGAGGCGCCCCGCGAACAGCCGCGCGGCTCATGGTTTGGCAGGTCTGGTCGCGTGCGCGGATAATCGGTGTGCTGGGTCTCCCAGGTGACGATACCGCCCTTCACGTAAATCTTCCACGAGCATGAGCCAGTGCAGTTGGCCCCGTGCGTCGAGCGGACAATCTTCTCAGTCGCCCAGCGCGAACGGTAGGCATCTTCCCAGGCGCGGCTTTCCGTTGTCACCTCACCATGGCCATCGGAAAACTTGCCAGCGTACTTTTTAAAGAAGGTGAGGCGGTCGAAGAAGTGGCTCATCGATTTCGCTCCGTGATCATCCAGTTTAGCAGGGGTTGCGGGCGCCGCGCCGTGCGTACAGCCACCAGTTCAGCGCCACGTTGAGCGCGAAAAAAATGGCCAGACCGTAGAACACCGCGTTAGGGCTTTTGGTCGCGGCAAAGCTCCAGCCGAACAGCATGCCGAACAGCAGTGGGCCGTATGCGGCGACAGCTGCGGTGAAGCCGATTACGCCGCCGGCTTGGCGCGGCGGAAACAGCATCGGCATCTGCTTGAAGGTTGAGGCGTTGCCGACGCCGGCGAAGAAAAAAAGCCCCAACATCAGCGCGACGAATAGAGGAAAGTTGGCTATATCGCGACTAGTGAAGAACGTCACTGCGATGGCGCAGGCGGTCATGCCGATGCCGGCAATGTGAGTCACGATCGCGCCGCCGTACTTGTCGGAAACTGGCCCGGCCAGTACACGGAACACGGAGCCAACGAGCGGGCCGTAGAACGCCCAGGCGAGCGGATCGGGCGCACCAGGCAATCCGCCGAAGATGGTGCGAATCAGCAGCGGAAAGGTGGCCGACAGTCCGCTGAACCCGCCGAAGGTCATGATGTAGAGGCTCGTCATGCTCCAGGTGTGCGGCGAGCGGAAAATGTCGAACTGCTCGCGAAAGTTGGCGCGCACCGGCACGCTCCTGAGCATGATTAGGGCGAGAATGCCGAACACCGCGACCAAAGGCACGTAGATCGCAGTCGCGTTCTGCAGCCAGATCGGGCTTGTCGTTCCATCCGGCCGCGTGAAGGTCAGCGGCTCGCCCCCCAGCGTGCCGAGCAGGCTGAAGCCGATGATCCAGGGGGTAATGAACTGCACGACGGAAACGCCAAAGTTGCCCACGCCGGCCTGGATTGCCAACGCTGTGCCCTGAAGCCGTTTTGGGAAGAAGAGCGAGGTGGAGGGCATGAACGAGGAGAAGTTGCCCCCGCCGAGGCCCGCCAGGAACGCAAGCAGCATCAACATCCAGAACGGTGTCGCGGGATTCTGTACCGCGAAGAACCAGCCGATCAGCGGCACCAGAAGGCTTAGAGTGGACCAGCCGACTACCGCGCGCGTGCCCCAGATCGGGGTGAGGAACATGTGCACGAGGCGAAGCGAGCCGCCGGCGAGTCCCGGCATTGCCGCAAGCCAGAAGAGCTGCCCGGTGGTGAGTTGGAAACCGACTGCGGGCAGACGCACCACAAGTGCTGAGACCACGAACCAGGTAATGAACGCCATAATTAGGCATGCGGTGGTGATCATCAGCGTGCGCCATGCCAGGCGCTTGCCGATCTGTTTCCAGAACGCCTCGTTCTCCGGTTCCCAGCGGATGAGCCAGGTGCCGCTCAGAGTCGCTGTTGGACCCGCGTCGGTCGGTTGTGCCATCGCGGCCTTATTGGGTTGCTTTGCCATCGTTCAGGCCCGTCCAAACGCGGTCTGTTGTTGAGGCGACTGCTTGCGGAGCTGCTCAAGCTCTGCGCGAGGGTGCTCAAGTTCAGGGAAATCCTTCGGTCCAGCGAGGGCCGGAAACTCTTTCCGCTCCATGTGCCGGATCGCGCTGTGCATCCAGATGAGGGACATCGACGCGATGACAAACAGCAGCATGAAGCAGGAGGTCCAGACACCAATCAGATCGTTCATGGCGCCGAAGGCAATGGGGAGAAAAAATCCGCCCAGTCCACCGATAAGCCCGACGATTCCACCGACACTGCCAACATGTTTAGGATAGTAGACAGGGACGTGCTTATATACGGCGGCTTTTCCAAGACTCATGAAGAAGCCCAAGACAAAGATGAGGAGGGTGAATGGAACAAAGCCGATCGCAAGTGTAAATTCGATTGGTCCTTCAATACCATACACACGATACGTGGTCGCCGGATAACTAAGGAAGAAGGTGCAGATCACCGAGCCGATGAAGGTCCAGTACATCACCGTGCGCGCGCCGTACTTGTCGGACAAAGTGCCGCCGAGGATGCGGAAGATCGACCCGGGCACCGAGTAGGCGGCGCCGAGCAGACCAGCGGTGACGATGTCGAGCCCGTAGACGCCGACATAATAGCGCGGTAGCCAGAGCGCCAACGCCACGAACCCGCCGAACACGAAGAAGTAGTAGAGGCTGAATCGCCACACCTGCTGCTTCTTCAGGGGCTCGAGCATCGCCGAGATCGGCTCGGGCTTAATCCCGGCCGCCTTGCGCGCCGCGAGCTGCGGGTCGTCCTTGGTGGTGAACCAGAATACCACCGCCATGATCAGCAGGCCGAGCGCCCAGAGCTGCGCCACCGCCTTCCAGCCGTATGCCACCATCACCACGGGGGCGAGGAACTTGGTCACTGCCGCACCGACGTTGCCGGCACCGAAGATGCCGAGCGCAGTGCCCTGCTTTTCCTTGGGGAACCACTTCGAGACATAGGCGATGCCGACCGCGAACGAGCCACCGGCGATGCCGACTCCAAGGGCGGCGATCAGGAAGGTCGGGTAGTCGTATGCGAAGGTGAGCAGGAAGGTGGCGATTGCGGCGGAGACCATCACGCCGACATAGACGATGCGTCCACCATACTGGTCGGTCCAGATGCCGAGGATAAGGCGGATCAAGCTGCCGGTGAGGATCGGGGTGCCGATCAGCAAGCCGAACTGCGTATCGTTCAGGTTCAAATCACGTTTGATCTGCACGCCGATGATCGAGAAGATCGTCCAGACAGCGAAACAGACTGTGAAGGCGATCGTGCTCATCCACATCGCCGTGTGGGCGTCGCGCAGTTGCACCTGACTGGTCGTTTGGATCATCGCTCCAGCTCCGCTCCCGCCGGCATCGGGGCCGTGGGTACGTGCAGGCTGGCGTTGGCGTGCCGGGCATCCCTTGCGCTAGGTCAATGCCAGGCGCGGGGCGCGCGGTTTCTTTCTCGCTGCGCCGCAACCATCAAGTTTCTAATTGACGGACATCAAGTTCTGTTTTGCTGAGAAGGGGCGATGCCGCAAGGCCACACGTTGGCACTGGTTCGCGAGACCGAACTCGCCCGCCGAGTCGGCCAGTCGGTGATGATGCGCCTTGTGAACGGCAGTTTGGTTCAGATCCTGCCGCCACGCGCGGTACTGTTCGAGGAAGGCGCGGAGCCCGAGTTCGTGCACCTCGTGCTGTCCGGCCGGGTGGGGCTGGTGGGGTCCGGCGGGACGACACAGGAGGCGGTGATCGAGATCTTCGGCAGCGGGTCACTGCTGGTGGTGCCGGCCGTGATCCTGTCGCTGCCGTATCTCGTCTCGGGCGTGGTGCTCGCGGAGTCCCGCATCCTGCTGATCCGCGCCGAGCTGTTTCGTCGCGCGCTCGACGACGAGCCGGCCCTGACGCGTGCAGTTGTCGATCTGCTGGCGGGACACTGGCGGCTGCTGATCGAGCAGATCAAGGACCTGAAGCTGCGGCACGCGCCCGAGCGGCTCGCCCAGTGGTTGCTGCGCGAGGCAGAGGCGCAGGGCGGTGAGAGGATCCAGATCAGTGAGCCGAAATGCGTGGTCGCGCGCCGGCTGGGCATGAGCCCGGAAAGCTTTTCTCGGGCGATCGCCGCACTCGAGGAAGGCGGGGTAATCCGCGTTGATCGTCGGTCGATCACCGTGATCCGGCGCAGCGCCCTGGAGCGTGCGGCCGGCCTGCTCAGCGCCTAGGCTGAGGGCCCGTTCGGTCGCTGGGAGGGAGGCGAAGGAAGGGCGCGCCGTTGTGGGGCTGCGGTGGCGCCGAGCCGGCCCATCCTTGTCATGTCTGCCAACACCGGCGTCGATCGGCACTGCGTAGCCACCCTCCCGCCGTCCCACGATACCGCGCGGTCGCCTGAACATCGGGTGCGCAGCGGGACCCTTGCTGAGGCTCGTCGAAGTGTCCTTGAGCCACCGCCAATACGCGAAGCGCCCGGTCGCTTGAGGCGGCCAAAGGACATCGACCATCCTGGCGTTCACTGGCGGCTGGACAAC
>CALAMX010000003.1 GCA_937925755.1 uncultured Burkholderiales bacterium | reverse complement strand
AACAGCCGCTCACGGTTGGCACTGAAGGTGGAGTGGTCCCACACCTTGTCTTCGATGTTCAGCCCCACGAACCAGCGGTACAGCAGATTGTAGTCGATGGCCTCCACCAGCAGTCGCTCGCTGCGGATGGAGAAGAGGATTGGCAGCAGCAGCGCCTTGAGCAGCATCTCCGGCGGCACCGAAGGGCGGCCGCGGCGGGCATAGACCGCCTCGAACTCTGCGTTCATGCTCGACAGCAAGGCATCGACCAACTCGCGCAGCTTGCGCAGCGGGTGTGCCTGCGGCACTCGCTCTTCAAGGCTGATGTAGCTGAACATCGCCCCCTGGAAGTTCTGTGTGCCTCTCATCTTCGTTATCTGCCCTCTCGTCGTCGCCGTGCATCACATCGCACCGAAATCACAGGCGTCTGCGGGGTGTTTTTCAACGGCCTGTTAAGCGCGGCTCGATGCCGCATCTGAGCGCAGTAGGAATCTCTGGCCTAAAGGCCGGGGAGGATGTCAAGCCGGTAGACGCCGAACTCGCCGGTATCCGGATCGTAGCCGACATGACTGGCCTGGAGCAGAGCGAGGTCCTTGCCGTGATCGGCATGGGGACCGTGCCGCGCCACAGAGACGATGCCGCCGACGCGGCCGTAGTTGAAGGGAAGGCGCCGAAGTGCTTGGCCAGCAGGATGATGGGAAAGCCCTGGCTCTCATCCGAACAGAAGACGCGCGAGGGCATGATCTTGCCCGGCGTGAAGCCCAGTGACAGGTAACATTTGCAGAGCTTGGGCACAAAGCTGTTGTAGCACGGCATGTGGCCTTTGAGTTTCAGGCTCTGCAGGGCGGCAGGGATGCTTGCTCGGTTCGAAAACATGCGGCTGGCTCGCTGGCTGGGGTGGTGTGGGTCAATCCGCTATAATGCCAGAGGCGCATCGCTAGCCCTGGAGGCCAGGTCTGTGTGATGGACCACGGGCGCGAGGGATTTTCAGGTCCATAGACCTGGGTCGCATACAACCCCAAGTCATCCCGGGAATCAGAAACGTGGAAATCAACTCCATCACCAAAAAGCTGCTGTTCAACACCATCCGCGTCGACACCGAGCTCATGGACGGCAGCGAGGGCTCGGGTACGGCCTTCGTCGTCGCCCACAGCCACCCACGCGGCACCCATAGTTTCATCGTCACCAACCGGCACCTGGTCGAAGGTGTGCGCCGCGGCGGCCTCGTCTTCACCCAGAAGCACAATGGCCAGCCTGCGCTGGGCAAACGCTTCCAGCTCAACATCGAGGACTTTCCGCATGCCTGGTTCATGCACCCCGACGCCGAGGTGGACCTGGCCATCGTGCCCATGCGACCGCTGGAACAAGCCGCTCGCGAGCAGGGGGTGGAGCTTTACTACCATGTCATCGATAGCCGCCTGGTGCCGGATGTGGCCACCCTAAATGCTCTCGACGCCCTGGAGGAGGTCATCTTCGTGGGGTATCCGAGCGGCGTATGGGACGAGGTCAATCTGCTGCCCATCCTGCGCCGCGGCACTACTGCCACCCCCATCGCCCTGGATTTCGAGGGGCGGCCCGAGTTCTTGATCGACGCCGCGGTCTATCCTGGCTCCAGCGGCAGCCCGGTGTTCATCTATCAGCCTGAGTCCCTGCGCGCCGGCGTTGGCCGTAAATTCCTGTTCGCCGGGGTGGTGGCCGCGGTGTTCTTCCGCGAGGAGGCCAACCGCCTGGTGGCCGCCCCGGTGCCGGCCAACAACAACACCCTGGTGCTGGGTTCGGAAATGATCGACCTCGGGTTGGTGATCAAGGCCCAGGCTGTCATCGACGTCATCGAGGCCTACCTGGGCCGCTGGGCGGAGTGATGGCACATGATCGGGAGAAAGACATACGCCGGTTTCCATGCCGATGGCCACGGGCTCACCGCGCTGGGACGGGTGGTGCTCGACGCCTGGGTCTTCGAGCTGATCCCGCGCGAGGTTGATTGCGCCGGCTGGGACATGCCGCGCATGCAGCAACTTTTGCAACAGGTCAATGCGCGTTGGGACGAATACGGGCATCTGCCGAGCCAGCTGCCCGAAGAGCTACGACGCCGCCACAGCGAACTGTACGACTGGGCCATCGCCCGTGCCCGCGAACGGGGTTGGAACCCGGAGCTGGAGGACGAGGAATGAGGCCAAGCCCCCCAACCCTTTTGCCTGGAGGCCGCTAAGATGAGCATCGAGCCTGTGGTGCTGTTCTTCGTTCTTGGTGTGGCGGCGGGGCTATTGCGCTCGGACCTCAAGATTCCGGGCGTCATTTACGAGGCTTTGTCCATCTTCATCCTGCTCGCCATCGGCCTCAAGGGTGGGGTCGAGCTGGCGAAGTATCCCTTGGGTAGCCTCATCGGCCAGGGGCTGATCATCGTTGCCATCGGTGCCCTCATCCCCCTCATCGCCTTTCCCATCCTGCGCTTTTTGGGCCGCCTGAGCCGGGCCGACTCGGCCTCCATCGCCGCGCACTACGGGTCGGTGAGCGTCGTCACCTTCTCAGTGGGCATCACCCTACTGGGGCATGAAAACCTCGACTACGAGGGTTATCTGATCGTCTTCCTGGTGCTGCTGGAGATGCCTGCCCTGGTCATCGGCGTGATACTGGCCCGCTTCGGTGTGGGCCCGGTGCGCTGGGCCAAGTTACTGCACGAGGTCTTCTTCGGCAAGAGCATCTACCTCCTTGTCGGGGGACTCATCATCGGCTACGTGGCCGGGCCCGAGGGTATCCGGCCGCTGGACAGACTCTTTTTCGACCTTTTCAAGGGGGTTCTGGCCTTTTTCCTGCTTGAGATGGGGTTGGTAGCAGCCTCGCGCATTGCTGCACTACGCCAATACGGCGCTTTTCTGGCCGGCTTTGCCGTGGTCATGCCGCTCATCTCCGCCACGCTGGGCACGGTGACCGGCTGGCTGCTGGGCCTGTCGGTGGGGGGCACCTTCCTGCTCGCCACCCTGTTCGCCAGCGCCTCCTACATCGCCGCGCCGGCGGCCATGCGCATTGCTGTGCCCGAGGCCAACCCGGCCCTATCCATTGGGGCATCCTTGGGCATGACCTTCCCATTCAACATCTTCTTGGGCATCCCGATCTATCTCTGGATGGCCCGTACGATCCACGGAGGCTGACCCTCATGCCGGTACAATCCATGCTCCTGCTGACCATTCTGACCGAGGCGGTCCTAGAGGACACCATGATCGACGAGCTCATGGCCCTTGGGGCCAAGGGCTACACCATCAGTGAAGCGCGTGGCAGCGGCACGCACGGTGTGCGCAGCGGCAAGTGGACGGTGAGCGGCAACATTCGCATCGAAGTGGTGGGCGACGCCGCCCTCATCGGTCGCATCGTCGAGCGCCTCCAAGCGCAATACGACCGCGACTATGGTCTGCTGATGTTCACGACCCAGGTGGAACTACAGAACTGAGCGGCCGCGGGTCTCGGTTGACGTGCGGCAACGGTAGGCATGCAAACGCACAACCCGCTTCAGAACGAGTCCACCGTGGACCACATCCCCACCTCCAAGATCGCGCTCACCCTGCTGCACGTCATCGAGCAGCTCGGTCTGTTCGTGATAGTCGTCGCCACCATCTTCGCAGGTGTGTACGAGGTCAATGTGATGATCACCAACGGTGTGGTGACCTTGGCCGACCTGCTACTGATGTTCCTCTACCTGGAGATCCTCGCCATGGTGGGGGTCTATTACCGCTCCGGCAAGCTGCCGGTGCGCATCCCGATCTATATCGCCATCGTCGCACTCGC
>CALAMX010000002.1 GCA_937925755.1 uncultured Burkholderiales bacterium | reverse complement strand
TGGCTTTCTGCTTTGGCTCGTCGCGCGCAAGCACTACCGCGAGATGCGGGCGCGCGACGGCTTTCTCCTCGTGGTGCTGGTGTGGACCATCCTGCCGCTGTTCGCCGCCCTGCCGTTGATGTTCTATCTGCCGGAACTATCCTTCACCGACGCCTATTTCGAGGCGATGTCGGGCCTCACGGCAACAGGAGCGACCGTGTTGTCGGGGCTGGACGAACTGCCGCAGTCGATCAATCTGTGGCGCAGTGAGCTGCACTGGATCGGCGGCATGGGCATCATCGTGCTGGCGGTGGCCATCCTGCCGCTGCTAGGCATTGGCGGACGGCAGATGTTCAAGGCCGAGATCCCCACGCCCATGAAGGACACCAAGCTCACGCCGCGCATGACAGAGACGGCGAAGGGCCTGTGGCTGGTCTACATCCTGCTCACCGCCGCCTGCTGGCTCGCCTACCACCTGGCCGGAATGGACCGCATAGACGCCCTCATCCACGCCTTCAGCACCATGGCCTTAGGCGGCTTCTCCTCGCACGACGCCAGCCTGGGCCATTTCGACTCGCCCGTCCTGGAAGTGATCACCATGGTCTTCGCCCTGCTCGCGGCGATGAACTTTTCCACCCACTTCCTCTTCCTGCGCAGCCGCAGCCTGCATGTCTATGCGACCGACAGCGAGATTCGCGTCTTCCTCACCGTGGTGCTGGCGAGCTGCGTGGGGCTCGCCCTCTATCTGTGGGCACACGACGTCTATCTGGATTTCCCGACCGCGCTGCGCTATGCCGCCTTCAACACCATCTCGCTCGCGACCTCCTTGGGATACTCCAATACCGATTTCAATGCCTGGCCCTATTTCGCGGGGTTTTGGATGCTGTTCCTCGGCAGCTTTGCTGCCTGCTCGGGCTCGACGGGCGGCGGCATCAAGATGATGCGCGCCAAGCTCCTCTACAAACAGCTTTATCGCGAGCTCGTCAAGCTCCTACATCCCAACGCCCAGTTGCTCACCAAACTGGGCGAGCATGTGGTGCCGAACAAAATCATCTACGCCGTGCTCGCCTTCTTCTTCGTCTACGTGGCGAGCATCGTCAGCCTCACCCTGGTGCTCGCAGCCTCGGGTCTGGACGTCTTCACCGCCTTTACCGCCGTGGCCGCCACCCTCAACAACACCGGCCCCGGCTTGGGTCTCGTGGGCCCTGCCAGCACCTATGCGGTATTGAACGATTTCCAGACCTGGGTGTGCACCCTGGCCATGCTGATGGGGCGGTTGGAACTGTTCACCCTGCTGGTCGTCCTTACCCCTGCCTTCTGGAGGAAATGACGTGGACGCGCTGGAAAACTTCGAAAAGATGCTGGCCAAGGGCCGCGACGACGCCCTGTTGCGTTACGCCCTCGGCAACGAGTACCTGAAGGCCGCTCGGCCGGCCGAGGCCGTCGTGCATCTGCGCGCCGCGGTGCACCACGACCCGCGCTACTCCGCCGCCTGGAAGCTCCTGGGCCGGGCGCTCGCCGAGACGGGAGCGCTCGCCGAGGCGCTCGCGGCCTACCGCGACGGCATCGCCGCGGCCGAGGCCAAGGGCGACATCCAGGCCGCCCGTGAGATGCGTGTCTTCGCCCGGCGCATCGAGAAGCAAATGGGCGCGTGACGCCGCCACCCGCCTTGGGCTAACATCGTCTCGTGTCGAATTGATCTGGGGGTAAAGACCATGGCACGTATGGTGCAATGTGTGAAGCTCGGGCGCGAGGCTGAGGGGCTGGACTTCCCGCCCTATCCCGGCGAATTGGGCAAGCGCATCTACGAGAACGTCTCCAAGGAGGCCTGGGCCGGCTGGATCCGGCTGCAGACCATGATCATCAACGAAAACCGCCTCAACCTGGCCGACGCCCAGCATCGTAAATATCTGATGGAACAGGCCGAGAAGTACTTCTTCGGCGAGGGCGTGGGCGCTCCCCAGGGCTACGTGCCGCGCTGAACCCCGCGCACCGACGCACATCCCGGTTCACGCGGCCATGCACGACAGAACCACCCATTTCGGCTTCCAGACCGTCGCCGAGCAAGAAAAGGCGCAGCGGGTGGCCGAGGTCTTTCACTCGGTGGCGAAGCGCTACGACCTGATGAACGACCTCATGTCGGCGGGGCTGCACCGGCTGTGGAAGCGCTTCATGGTCGAGCAGGCCCTGTTGCGCCCCGGCATGCGCTGCCTGGACATCGCCGGGGGCACGGGCGACATCGCCCGGCTGCTGGCCGAGGGCGTCGGCCCCACGGGCGAGGTCTGGCTCACCGATATCAACGAATCCATGCTCGCCGTTGGGCGCGACCGCATGCTCGACGAGGGCCGGCTGCTGCCTTGCGTGCAATGCGATGCCGAGCGCCTGCCCTTCCCGACCGATTACTTCGACCGTGTGACAGTGGCCTTCGGGCTCAGAAACATGACGCACAAGGAACGGGCACTCGCGGAGATGCACCGGGTACTCAAGCCCGGCGGCAAGCTGCTCATCCTGGAGTTCTCGCGTGTGGCGCGCCCGCTCGCCCCGCTCTACGACCTCTACTCCTTCCAGGTCCTGCCACGCATGGGCGGGCTCGTGGCCAAGGATGCGGCGAGCTATCGCTATCTGGCCGAGTCCATCCGCATGCATCCCGACCAGGAGACCCTCAAGGGCATGATCGAACAAGTCGGTTTCAGCCGGGTGGACTACCACAACCTGACCTTCGGCGTGGTGGCGTTGCACACCGGTTACAAGCTCTGATGCCGCCCTAGCGGCGCGCCCGCCATTCCCATGGGGCAACGGGATTGGGTTCCGACCACAGCCCCATGCCGGCCTGTCTGGCCTTGAGCTCGGCTTCAGCATAGGCTTGGCGCTCCGTCTCCGTCTGCTCGTGGGCATAACGTGCGTAATGCCAGGCCAGACCCTGCTCGACAAGCCTCAAGCCGACATCCACGTCGTCCACGCTCAGACGGCCGACTGCGCGACCATAACGGTCGCGCTTTTGCACCTCGAAGCGCACGGCTTTCCCCTGCACCGCCTGCGCCAGGGCCAGGCGGGCAGCCGTGCCAAAGGGTTGGCCGCGCTCCGGCGCGTCGATGCCGGCCAAGCGCAGGGCGTGCTCCTGCTGGGCGGCATCGACCAGGGTCAGGGAGTCGCCGTCGCTCACGCACACGACCTGGCCTTCTAGGGTCTGCGCCTGCACCGCCATGGCCAAGGCCAAAAGCAAGGGCCATAGCCGCCAGGCGAGATGGCCGATCGAGTCACCTGCGCCTGGCATGAGTCTTTTCAGCCGCAAGTGGTCAGCCATTGCAACAGGTACGTTTCGGCAGCGGCAAGGTTGTCGCGCGCCTGCCCAGTGAGGTCGGCGCCCAGGCAGAAGTCGTAACCCCGGATCGCCAGGACATGCGCCGCGGGCGGTGTGCCATAGAGGCCGCTGTAGGTGTCCAGCAGGGCCTGCGGGGAGAGGGCGTGACTGCTGTGGCTCGCGTCGCGGTGCGGGCTGACACGATAAAAGGCATAGGGCGCCGGCCCGCTTGCCGCGGCATCGACGAACACCACCGTCTGACGGCCGCGCATGTCGAGGACATGCTCCACCTGCAGTTGGAAGTCGGTGAGCAGTTCGACCCCAGCCAAAGGTCTTGCTTGCAGACTCGCGACCAGTAACGGGCCCAGGGCATCGTCGCCGCGACTCGGATTGCCAACGGCGAGCACGAGACAAGGAGCGGGGGCTTCAACAGGCCGTGGGAACATCCCGTGTTATGCGGTCCACAGTCTGCCCTGCGGCATCGACTAGCTCGACCGCGAGCGGCATCTGGCCCAGGGCGTGAGTGGCGCAGGACAAGCAGGGGTCGAAGGCGCGGATCGCCACCTCGATGTGATTGAGCAGGCCCTCGGTGAGGCGGCGGCCATCCAGATAGCGGCGCGCCACCTGCCGAATGGATTCGTTCAGCGCCTGGTTGTTGTGCGTGGTGGAGACGATCAGATTGCAGCGGGTGACCACGTCGTCCTCGTTGACGCGGTAGTGATGGATCAGCGTCCCGCGCGGCGCCTCGATGACGCCCACCCCGCGCTCGGCGCGCTCGCCTTGAACGACGAGCGCCTCACCGTGGATATCAGGGTCGTGCAAGAGTTCCTTGATCACCTCGGCGGCGTGCAACATCTCGATCATGCGCGCCCAGTGGGTGCCGAGAGTGGCACGTGCGGCGACGCCGTCGGCGTAAGCGAGGAATTCGCGCCGGGCGTGATCGGCGAAGGGCGTGGGGATGGTGTCGCACAGGCTAACCCGCGCCAGCGGCCCCACCCGGTACCAGCCTTGCTCCGGCCCAAGGGCGCGCAGGAAGGGGAATTTCATGTACGACCAGGGCTTGACCTCTTCCAGGATATGCTCCCAGTAGCGGGCGTAGTCCACATGGTCGAACAGGGTCTCGCCATCCGCCGTGCGCGCGCGCAACCCGCCGTGATAGAGGTCCATGGCCCCGTCGGCGCGCACGAGGCAAAGCTGGTGGGCGCGGATCGTGCCGAATTCGCCGTAGAGTGCCGGGTCTTGCTCATAGAGCTGACGCGCCAGCGCCACCGCCTCGCGGCTCCAGGCGATGACCTGATAGATGTCCGTGAGCAGGGCGTCGCGCTCTGCGCGGCTCACGTTCTTGTTCACCCCCCCGGGAATGGCGCCGGTACCGTGGATGCGCTTGCCGGCGGTGACACGGATCACCTCCTGACCGAATTTGCGCAGCAATACCCCTTTGCGGATGATGTCCGGGTATGCCTGAGCCACGGCGACGAGGTTACGGCGGGATGCGTCCGAGTCGAAACCGAATAGCAGGTCGGGCGAGGCCAGATGGAAGAAGTGCAGGGCATGTGATTGGAGTATCTGGCCATAGTGCATGAGCCGCCGCACCTTCTCCGCCGTGGGCGTGAGCGTGCGGGCACCGACGATGACGTCGAGGGCCTTGGCAGCAGCGAGATGGTGGGAGACCGGGCAGATGCCGCACAGGCGCTGCACCATCACCGGCACCTCCCAATAGGGGCGGCCCTGGATGAAGCGCTCGAAGCCGCGGAACTCGACGATGTGTAGCCGTACCTGATGCACGCGGTCGTGCTCGTCGAGCAGTAGGGTCACTTTGCCGTGGCCCTCGACGCGGGTGAGGGGATCGATGGCCACCCGGCGCAGGTTTTCCGGCTGCGTGGCGGTCTCCAGAGAGGCTGAGGGGATGTTGACCAGGTCAGTCATATTGAATGAGACCTTGGGTGAGCCGCGGCGTGCGGCCGGCGATGAGGTCGCTCAAGACCTTCCAGATGGCGTCGGCCGAAGGCGGGCAGCCGGGGATGAAATAATCGACCTTCACCACCTCGTGGATGGGGTGCACCTTGTCCAGCGGCAGCGGCAGCTCCGGGTCGTTCGGGATTTGGCCGTTGCTGAGACTGGGCTCGGTCAGATAGACCTCCTGCAGGCAGGCGCCGATGTCCAGATGATTGCGCTGCGCCGGCAGCCCGCCAGTCACGGCGCAGGCGCCCACGGCGACCAGGATCTTGCAGTTGCGCCGGAAGGCGCGCAGGACCTCGACGTTCTCGGCATTGCACACACCGCCCTCGATCAGCCCGATGTCGCAAGGGCCGCAGTGCTTGATGTCGGTCAGCGGCGTGCGGTCGAACTCGACCCGCTCGATCAGCTCGAACAGGCGCTCGTCGATGTCCAGCAAGGACATGTGGCAGCCGAAACAGCCGGCCAGCGACGCCGTGGCGATCCTGATCCTGCCCTCACTCATGCCTGTGCTCCGGCCTGCGCGGCGCGTCCTCTAGGGCCTGGGCGCGGATCGGACGCAGGTCGTAGCGGCGGCGGCCGATGGGTACGCGAAAGCCCACCCGCTTGCGCAGGATCACCCCGACCGGGCAGACCTCGACCGCCTTGTCGGTCACCGCGACGTCGGTGTCGGCCAGCCGACCGGACTCGGCGCTGACGATGAGCCGGCGCTGGATGCCACGGCCAGCGAGCGAGAACACCCCCTTACCGTCGACCTCTTCCGAGGCGCGCACGCACAGCTTGCACAGCACGCAGCGGTTGAAGTCGAGAAGGATATCGGGATGCGAGGCATCCACCGGCCGGTCGAGGAAGAAATGGCGAAAGCCCGCGGTCAGCACCCCCAGGTCGTAGCCCAGGGCCTGCAGCACGCAGTTGCCGCTCTTCTCGCAGGACGGGCAGAAGTGGTTGCCCTCGGCGAAGAGCATTTGCACCAAGGTGCGGCGCAGATCGTTGAGCTCCTCGGTCTCGCTTTCCACCTTAAGGCCTGGCTGGGCGGGCAAGGTGCAGGCGGCAGTGGGTCGCCCGTCGGCCCGCACGGTGCACAGCCTGCAGCTACCGTGCGGGACGAATTCGGGGTGGTAACACAGGTGCGGGATGTAATGCCCCGCCGCCAGCGCCGCCTGGATCACCGTCTGACCCGGCTCGAATGGGATCTCTTCGCCATCGAGTTGAAAGGTATTCATGCCGTCTCGCTCTGCGTGGGCAGGTGGGCGCCGGCGTCGTCACGGCCGGTGAAGGCGCGGGCACGGGCGAGCGCGGCGTCCAGGTCGAAGGCGGGTTCGAAAGCGAGCGACTTCAAGCGCCGCTGGATGGCGGGCTTGAAGCGCTTGAGCATGTCCTGCATGGGATTGCATGCGGTGTGCCCCAGCCCGCAGTGGGCGGCGAGACTCATGACCTTCTGCAGTTTGCAGATCTCCTCCAGATCGAGCTGGGCGCCGCGGCCGGCATGGATCTTGTCGACCACGTTGCGCATCATCGCCGTGCCCACCCGGCAGGGCGTGCAAAAACCGCAGCTCTCGTGGGCGAAGAAGTGCACGAAGTTGCGCACCACCTCGAAGATGTCGCGGTTCGCGTCGAAGACCATGAAGGCACCGGCGGTGGGCAGATCCTCGAAGGCGATGCGCCGGTCGAACTCCGAAGCGTCGATGAGCGTGCCGGAAGGCCCGCTGACCTGTACCGCCTGGGTGTCGCGCGCGCCACAATCCTTGAGCACCTGGCGCACCGTCACCCCGAAGGGATATTCATAGATGCCGGGCCGCTCGCAATCGCCCGAGACCGACAGGAGCTTGGTGCCCGTCGATTTGGGCGTGCCCCGCGTACGATACCAATCCGCGCCGCGCGCGGCGATCAGCGCCGCAGCACAGAAGGTCTCGACGTTGTTGACCACGGTGGGCTGGCCGAGGTAGCCGTGGGTGACCGGATAGGGCGGCCGATTGCGGGGGATGCCGCGTTTGCCCTCCAGTGACTCGAGCAGCGCGCTCTCCTCGCCGCAGACGTAGGCACCGGCACCCACGTGGATGTCGATATCGAAGTCGAAACCGTCCTCACCACAGATGGCACGGCCCAACAGGCCGGCACGCCGCCGCCGCATAAGACACGCCTTGAGGGGTTCGAGCAAATAGCGGTATTCGCCGCGCAGGTAGACAAAGCCGTGGGTGCGCTTGCGGCCGCCGCCCAGGACATAGGCACAGACCGTCATGCCCTCGAACACCAGGTCGGCATAGCGGCTGAGCAGCACGCGGTCCTTGAAGGTCCCGGGCTCGCCCTCGTCCGCGTTGCACACCACGTAGTGCGTCTCGCCCGGCGCGTTGCGGCAGGCCTCCCACTTGAGCCCTGTGGCAAAACCGGCGCCGCCGCGGCCACGCAGCCCGGAGCGCTTGATCTCCTCCAGGGTGGCGACCGGACCAGGGGATGCGGCGGGGATCGCCTCGCGCCAGGCGCGGGCGCTGGTCGGCCGTTGCCCGGTTGTATCCCGGCCACGTGCGAGCGAGACTCGAATCGCCTCGCCTGGCGCGAGGTCGTGGTCGAGCAGGACATCGCGCCGGCGGATGTTGTCCTCGATATGGAACAGATGCTGCGGCCACTCGGCCACTGGACGCCGCTTGAGGATCAGCTCAGCGATCTCGTCCAGGCGCTCGCGGCTTATCCACGGGATCGCCCAGCCGTTGACGAGCAGTCCCGGCCCCTGGTCGCACAGCCCGGTACAGGAGGTGGTGTCGATCGACAGCAGACCGTCCTCCGAGACCTTGCCCTTCTCCACCCAAAGCTTGCTGCAGAGGTATTCGAGCAGGGCCTCCGAGCCCTGCATGCGGTCGGTGATATTGTCCGAAAACAGGACGCGGTAGCGTCCCACCGGTTGCAGATGCAAGAAGCTGTAGAAGGCGGCCACCCCTTCGACCCGCGCGCGCGAGATGCCCAGCCTGCGCGCCAGCTCGGTAATCACAAGCGGTGGGAGCCAGCCATGCCCTTCCTGGAGCTCGCGCAGCATCTGCAGCAGACGCGTGGCATCGTCGCCGTGGCGCGCCACGACGTCCTCGGCGCTGGCGGCGGGGTCTCGTTCAATCAGCATGACATAGAGTCTAGGTCAGATCTGGGTCATTCGTGTGACTATTCTTTCAGCATAGCGTATTGGCAGGAAACGGCTGCCGCCTGCGTGGCACGCGGCCAAACGAGCGGGTTGGCGTCGAACACGCAAGCAGTCGAGGCATGACTTTGACATTGACTGACATGGCAACGCCACCCCGACTCGGGGATGTCACCCTAACCGTTCCCTCCCCCATAGTCCCTCTCCCAGCGGGGGAGGGACGCTTCGCGAGTCGCTGGCGTCTTTCACGCTAAACTTGTGGTTTTGAGACTTGCTCACGATGGTTCCCCATCTCACCACCGCCCTCACCGGTCCCCTACTCGATCTGGAGAAACAGGTCATCGCCGCTCAACCGCGGATAGAACACTGGTTCCGTGTGCAGTGGCACGAACACGCCGCCCCGTTTTATTCCTCCGTGGATCTGCGCAACGCCGGCTACAAGCTGGCACCTGTCGACACCAACCTGTTTCCCGGCGGCTTCAACAACCTCAACCCGGCCTTCATGCCACTGGCGGTGCAGGCCGCGCAGGTGGCGGTGGAAAAACTCTGCACTACGGCGCAGCGCCTGCTCATCATCCCGGAAAACCACACCCGCAACCTCTACTACCTGCAGAACGTCGCCGCGCTCGCCGAGATCCTGCGCAAAACGGGGCTTGCCGTGCGCATCGGCAGCCTGCTGCCGGGGCTTGCCGAGCCCTTGCTCATCGACCTGCCCGATGGCCATGTGCTCAAGCTGGAGCCCATTCTGCGCGAAGGCGATAGACTCATGCTGCGCGAGTCGGGCGATGCCCGCTTCGACCCCTGCGCCGTGCTGCTCAACAACGACCTCTCCGCCGGCGTGCCAGACATTCTCAAGGGGCTCGACCCTGAGCAGACCCTGATGCCGCCGCTGCATGCCGGCTGGGCCACACGGCGCAAGTCCAACCACTTCCGCGTCTATGCCGAACTCGCCCAGGCCTTCGCGCGGTTGATCGGTATCGATCCCTGGTTGATCGACCCCTACTTCAGCGTCTGCAGCGGCGTTGACTTCATGGCCCGCGCCGGCGAGGATTGCCTGGCCACGCATGTGGAGGCGCTACTCGCTCAGATCCGCGCGAAATACGCGGAATACGGCATCGACCGCGAGCCCTTCGTCATCGTCAAGGCCGACGCCGGCACCTATGGCATGGGTATCATGACCGTGAAGAGTTCGGCTGACGTGCGTGACCTCTCGCGCCGGGTGCGCAACAAGATGGCGGTGGTGAAAGAGGGCCTGCCGGTCAACCAGGTGCTGATCCAGGAGGGGGTCTACACCTTCGAGTCGATCAACGAAGCCGTCGCTGAACCGGTGGTCTACATGATCGACCATTTCGTCATCGGCGGTTTCTACCGTGTGCACACCGGTCGCGGCGCCGACGAGAACCTCAACGCCCCTGGCATGCACTTCGTGCCCCTCGCCTTCGAGGAGGTGGGTATTTACGCCGATGCCTCCGCCCGTCCCGACGCGCCGGTGAACCGTTTCTACACCTACGGCGTGCTCGCCCGCCTGGCGGCGCTGGCCGCGGCCATCGAGCTGGAAGAGACCGATCCAGAGTTCGCGCATGCTGCCTGAATCACAACTGACCGCGTTGCGCGACATCGCCCGTCGCCGCGGCTGGCACCGGCTCGGCTATTCGGCGCATCGGCCCGCGGCGCTGGCCGTGACGTAGACTTGGCCGCGGAAATGGTCCGTACCTTGGCCTGCGCAATGTCAGCGTACACCTCTACGACACCCTCGACATGCAACGCATCCTCGCTGCCGTGGACACCGCGCCGTCCCTGTATCGGCGCTTCGCCACCAGGGCGCTGCAACATCTACCGCAATGAAGCTGCTCTTCGTCACCGACCCGCTTGACCGCTTCAAGGTCTATAAGGACTCGACCTATGCCATGATGCGTGAGGCCGAGCGACGCGGCCACCACCTCTTCGCCTGCGAGCCGCAGGACCTCAGCTGGGCGGACGGTGCGGTCAGCGCCCGCGCCCGGCCGGTGCGGCTATTGCCCCTCGAGCCCGAAGAAGAACACGCCCCCAAACCCCTTTGGTTCGCGGCGGAGGCGCCGGAGGTCGTGGATCTCGCGGCCATGGATGCCGTGCTCATGCGCAAGGACCCGCCCTTCGACCAGGACTATCTCTACACCACTTATCTGCTGGAGCTGGCCGAACGTGCCGGTGCGCGGGTCTACAACAAGCCCCAAGCCCTGCGCGACTTCAACGAGAAGCTGGCCATTGCCCGCTTCCCGCAATTCACCGTGCCCACCCTGGTCAGCAGCCAAGAGGCGGCGATCCGCGCCTTCCTCGCCGCGCAGGGCGACATCGTGGTGAAACCGCTCAACGCCATGGGTGGGGCCGCGGTCTTCCGGCTGCGGCCAGGGGATGCCAACATCGGTGTGACCTGCGAGGTCCTCACCCGTCACGGCCAAACGGCGGTGATGGCGCAGCGCTACATCCCCGAGATCCGCGAGGGCGATAAGCGCGTACTGCTGATCGACGGCGAGCCCGTGCCCTTTGTGCTAGCGCGTATCCCCGCCCCTGGCGAGACCCGCGGCAACCTCGCCGCCGGGGGCAGGGGTGTGGCAAGGCCGTTGTCCGCACGCGACCACGAGATCGCGCAGGCAGTGGGCCCCGTGCTCAAGGCGGCGGGCATCCTGCTCGCTGGCCTGGACGTGATTGGAGACTGGCTAACCGAGATCAACGTCACCAGCCCCACCTGCTTTCGCGAGATCACCGACCAGACCGGCTTCGAGGTGGCGGCGATGTTCATGGACGCCTTGGAAAGAAAAGTGGGTAAGAGGTGAGAGAAACGACGGCGGGTCTTGGCCTGCGTCTGGCCGCGTTCTTGGTTTTTCTCGCGGGTCTTGCTGTTTTTCTCTCCGCCTGCGGCCCCGCCCCACTCTACCGGGAGCAGGCCTATGTCTTCGGCACCCTGGTAGAGATCAGCATCGCCGGCGAGGACCCTGCCCGCGCCCGGCAGGCGGCCCAGGCGGTGTTGCGCGAGTTCGATCGCCTGCACCGGCGGTTGCACGCCTGGCAAGACAGCGAGCTGGAGGCGCTCAATGCCGCCTTCGCACGGGGCAGTGCGCCAGTGCCGGTGGCCGACGACCTTGCCGCCATGCTGCGCGATGCCGCCGCCTGGTCGCGCCGCTCGGATGGCCTGTTCAACCCGGCCATCGGCAACCTGGTGCGGCTTTGGGGCTTCCACGCCGACGAATACATCCCGCGCCTGCCCGCCGAGGCGGAGATCCAACGTCTGGTGGCAGCCGCTCCCAGCATGGATGACCTCATCTTCGCAGACGGCCGCCTGGCCAGCCGCAACCCAGCCGTGCGCCTCGATCTGGGCGGCTATGCCAAGGGCTATGCCCTGGACCGGGCGGCGGCCATCCTGCGCGGCGCCGGCATCCGCAACGCCCTCGTCAACATCGGCGGCAACGTCATGGCCCTCGGCACCCGAGGCGACCGTCCCTGGCGCGTGGGCATCCAGCACCCGCGCCGGACGGGCGCCATCGCCACGCTCGATCTACACGACGGCGAGGCCATCGGCACCTCGGGCGACTACCAGCGCTATTTCGAGGTTGCCGGGCAGCGCTACTGCCACCTGATCGACCCGCGCAGCGGCCGGCCGGTGCAGGGGGTGCAGGCGGTGACGGTGATCGCGCGCGGGCCCCAGGCCGGGGTCGCCTCGGACGTCGCCAGCAAGCCCTTGTTCATCGCCGGGCCGGCCGGCTGGCGGGCGATGGCGAAGCGGCTGGGCATCCACGAGGCCCTGCTCGTAGACGCGGCCGGCCGCGTGGACCTCACCCCGGCGATGGCAGCGCGTATCCGCTGGGAGGGCAAGCCGCCGCCGTCCTCAACCGTAGCAGGTGACGATGCGGTCGCGGATCCGGCAAACTTACAGGCTGAATCGGCACGGCAGCGGGTGGGGCATGTTTAGCTGGAAGAACCATTTCGTCATCCTGGCGGATTACCAACACTGGGCCAACGAGGTCTTGTTCGCCAGTCTCGAACACCTCACGCCCGATGCCCTGAGCAGCGATCAAGGGCTATTCTTGCGCAGCATCCATCACACGCTGGACAACATGCTGGCGGTCGGTGAGCTCTGGCTCGCACGCCTCAAGGGCGAAACGCGCACGGTGAACACCCGCGAGATCGAACATCCGGACTGGCGCGAGCTGCAAAACGCCTTGCGTCGCTTAACACGCCGGCTGCAAGCCTGGCTCGAGGCGCAGGACGCTGCCTGGTTCGAGGGCGAGATCGAATTCGCCGACAGCGACGGTCGCGCCCGCCGCATGTGGGTGCGTGACATGCTGACCCACTTGTACACCCATCATGCCCACCACCGAGGGCAAGTCGCGGCGGTGGCCACCCGCCTGGGTGCCCCCTATCCGGAGATGGATTACGTCCTTTACCGGCGCGAGATGGAGCGCCTGCTCAACGAGGTCAGGGTAGGGAGCAATCCCCCAATAGGGGAGTGACCAGGCGTTCGAGCCGTGCGTAATGCAACTGACCGCTCACCTTGTGACGTATCCGGCCCGCCCGATCGATGACGAAGGAGGTCGGCAGGCGGTCGATCCCACCGAAGGCCGCGGTCACCCCAGGCGGGGCGAGCGGCGCCGGGAAGCTAAACCCTTTACTTCGCATGAACCGGGTCACCGGCTCGGCCGACTCATCCAGGCTAAAGGCCACGATCTCGAAGCCGCAATGCCGATGGTCGGCGTAGAAGGCCTGCATGGCCGGCATCTCATGCCGGCAATAAGGGCACCAAGTCGCCCAGAAGTTGACCAGCACCACCCGACCACGCAGGTCGGACAGGCGCTGCCCCTGCGTGACCGGCACATCCGGCGCGGGCTGGTTCCAATCGCTCACCCAGGCCGGCGGGCGGAACCAGAGATAGACGATCACGCCCAGCAGGATCAGGGTCACGGGGCTGGGTTTGAGTTTGTTCAGGATGGTCCTTGTCTGCATCATCGTCGAAAAAGCCCTTGATCTCACGCCGCCGTGGCAATGCCGCTGCGGCCGGTGAGGATACACCCAAGGCCCCGCCGCTGCGCGGTCGGCACCTAAGCCGGCGCGAACGCGAGGCCCTGCGCTCACCGGCGCAGCCGACGGCGCCAACGCCCGATACCGAGCTGCCGCCAGCCAAGGCCGACGCGCTCGATCGGTCCCGAGCCGAACGCCAGCGGCCAGGGCTGGCGACGCTGCGGCTGTTCGTCCCATGTCCGCGAGGCCTCGAACCGGCACTCGCCGATGAGCTGCGCGAACTCGGCGCCAGTGACATAACACCGGCCTTAGGCGGTGTCGGCTGCGCGGGTGATCTCGTACTTGCCTGGCGTATCAACCTGTGGTCACGCCTGGCCGTGCGGGTGCTGCAACAGGTGGGGCATGGCCGTTACCACAGCGAGGACGATCTCTACCGCGCCGCCCTCGCCCTGCCCTGGCCCGATTGGTTCGACGTGCGACGGACCCTGGCGGTTCACACCGTGGCCCACGCCAGTCCCCTCAAGAGCCTCAATTTCGCCAGCCTGCGCATCAAGGACGCGGTGTGCGACCGCTTCCGCGCCGAATGTTGTGCGCGTCCCAGCGTCGACACCCGCAACCCGGACGTGCCCGTACTACTTCATCTCACGCGCGACACCTACACCCTCTACCTCGATCTGAGCGGCACGCCGCTCAACCGGCGTGGTTTTCGTGTGCAGCCGGCGGCCGCACCACTCAACGAAAACCTCGCCGCCGGCATCCTCCGTCTCGCCGGCTGGCGGCCTGGCACGCCGCTGCTCGACCCGATGATGGGTGGCGGCACGATCCTCATCGAGGCCGCCCTGTTGGCGCTCAACCTCGCGCCCGGCCTCAAACGCCGCTTCGCATTCGAACACCTCACGAGCTTCGACCAAGTCGAATGGGCCCGGCTTCACAGGCAGGCCGAGGCCGCCGCTGTACCACCGCGACCGCTGCCCATCTATGGCAGTGACATCGACCCGGCCATGGTCCGGGCCGCCCAGGCCAACCTGCGCGCCGCCGGTCTGCTCGATTGCGTACGGCTCGGGCAGGCCGACGTCCTCGACCTACAGCCGCCAGCGCCCACCGGCATCCTGGTGAGCAACCCACCCTACGGCGTGCGCCTGCCCCAGGCCGAGCCAGCCGCCTTCTACCGCGCCCTGGGCGATGCCTTGAAACAGCGCTTTGCCGGTTGGACCGCCTGGTTGCTCTCCGCCGACCCGCACCTGCCCAAGCACATCGGGCTCAGGGCCACGCGGCGCATCCCGCTCTTCAACGGCCCGCTGCAATGCCGGCTGTACGAATACCGTCTGGTGCAGGGACAATTCGTCTGAGACGACTGGGCCGCAGTGCCTGGGGAGCGCTGCAAAAGGCCGCAAGCGGGCACGAGCCGCTACAAACGTTGCGCCCAGCGAGATTTTGCGAACACCGAGCGGCCCAAGCCATGAGCGCGCTAGGGAAGCTCTGCCTAACTGGCTGCGCGGGCGCATCGCTGCCTTACGCGGTCTTGGCTCCAGCCGTTCGGTTTCGCCTCGCTTAACCGGCGTAGGAGCGACGAAAGTCGCGACCAATAGCGACCAACAACGACCGACGGGATACACATCACGACATGTCGCGGCTTTCGCCGCTCCTACCCTAGGCGCAAGCGCGGCGGGTGGTGTGGCATCACGATGATACGTCTGGCATACGGCGGCTCCGGGCACTCAATCCTGGTTGCCGGGTTATGCAGAGCCTCCCTAAGGTCGCCGTGCCGGGTTCACAACCCAGGAGATGGACATGAAGGCACTGACACGTACGCTGTTAATGGCCCTGGGCGGGGCATGGACGCTGGGCACCGCGCTGCCCAGCTTTGCCGGTTCAGGGGCGCGGCTGGAATCACCCTGCATATCGGGAACATCGCCTGGATTGGAAAGAACTCTGGCATCACCGCCACGCCTACGGTCCCCCCGTCGTGGTTTGTAACCCGCCAGTTGTGATCCACCGGCCGCCGGTCGTGGTCTACGAATTCCCGTGGTGTACGAGCGTCGGGTTTAATATGGACTGACCCATCACAGCCCCTACTACCGCGAGCCGACGGTGAGCTTCAGCATCACCGTACCGTTGCACCGAGGCGACCGCCAGAGCCGGCCAACGCCGCGCCAACCATCGCTTGCGCCTCGCGCACGATGGCCTGCAGGTGCTCACGACTCACGAAGCTCTCGGCATAGAGCTTGTAGACGTCTTCGGTGCCCGAGGGACGGGCGGCGAACCAGCCCCGCTCGGTCACCACCTTGAGCCCACCGATGGGCGCGTCGTTGCCGGGCGCACGGGTGAGCCGCGCGGTGATCGTGTCGCCCGCCAGCGTCGTGGCGGTAATGCGCTCCGGTGTGAGTTGCTTGAAGGCGGCCTTTTGCTGCGCGGTG
>CALAMX010000001.1 GCA_937925755.1 uncultured Burkholderiales bacterium | reverse complement strand
GAAAAGCTCACCGCGTCGAAGGGCGGCAACTGCACGCAGTCGTCCTCCTTCAGCGTCGCGATCAGGACCCAGCGGCCGTCCTGGTTCTCATACGCCTCCAGCGTGCGCAGCTCGGGGTCTACCAGCCAGACATGTCCCACCCCCCAACGCGCATAAAGCGGTAGCTTCTCACTGCGGTCGAGGCGAGCAGTCGCCGGCGACAGGATCTCCGCCAGCCAGTCCGGTGCTAGCTCGAACCATGCCGTCTGCGGCAGCCGCGGCAGCCGCTCCCGCCGCCAGCCGGCGAGATCCGGCACGACGATGTCGCCGCCTATGTGGATCTCCGGCTCATCCAGAATCCACCAGCCACCAGGGCCGCCACGGCCCTGATCGAATGGACCATCCAGCTCCGCGCCCAGACGCGAGTAAGCACGCGCATGCCTGGGTGCCGGCCGCGGGTGAGTGATGAGGCGGCCATTGAGGATCTCGCCCACCAGATGTTCCGGCAGGGCGAAGAGGTCTTCGTAACGGGCGGGTCTGTCGGCGACGAGCTCCATTGCGCTCCTTACAGCAATACCTGTTCCATACCCCCATTCTGGACCTTGGCGAGGAAGCGGTCCAGCCAGTCCTCGCCCAGGATGTGCCGGGCCAGCTCGATGACCAGATAGTCGGCCTGCACACCAGTGTCCGGCTCGAAGCGGCTCAAACCCTGCAGACAGGAAGGGCAGGCGGTGAGCAGCCGCACCGTCTCACCCTCGGCACGCAGCGGTTGGGCCAGGCGCCGGATCTCCTCCTCCTTGCGGAAGCGAACCTGGGTGGAAATGTCGGGGCGGGTGGTGGCAAGTGTTCCTGCCTCGCCGCAGCAGCGCTCGGAGAGACTCACTTCAGTCCCGAGCAAGGTCCTGGCGGTAACGAGCGGGTTGTGCACCTTCATCGGACTGTGACAAGGGTCGTGATACAGGTAACGCACGCCCGGCACCCCCTCAAGGCGCACCCCCTTTTCCAGCAGATACTCGTGGATATCGAGGATGCGGCAGCCAGGGAAGATGTGGTCGAACTGGTACTCTCGCAATTGGTCGAGGCAAGTGCCGCAAGACACCAGCACGGTCTTGATGTCGAGATAGTTCAGGGTGTTGGCCACCCGGTGGAAGAGGACCCGGTTGGCGGTGGTGATGGCCTCGCCCTTTTCGCGGTAGCCAGCCGAGATCTGTGGATAGCCGCAGCACAGATAGCCCGGCGGCAGTACGGTCTGTGCACCCAGCTCGTAGAGCCAGGCCAGGGTGGCGAGCCCCACCTGGGAGAACAACCGCTCGCTGCCGCAGCCGGGAAAGTAGAACACCGCGTCGCTGTCCTCCGTGAGCTTGGCCGGGTCGCGCAGGATGGGCACCATGCCGGGGTGGGTAAGCCCCAGCAGTGCGCGCATGGGACGCGCCGGCAACCGACCCGGCAGGGGCTTGTTGAAGAAATGGATGACCTGGGCCGGGACCGCTGGCCGTCCCACCGTCGCCGGCGGCTGTCGGGTCTGCGCCTGGGCGAGCCCCAGCCGTCGGACGAGTTGGTGACCCCAGCGCTGGACGCGGTAGCCCCAGCCGATCATCAACCGGCGCGTCCACTCGATGCTGCGATCGCGCGTGGCGTTGAGAAAGAACATCGCCGCCGCCGCGCCCGGGTTGAAGCGTTTCTTGCCCTGGTCGCGCAGGAACTGGCGCATGGCGGCGGTAACCTCGCCGAAGTCGATATCCACCGGGCAGGGGTTCTTGCATTTATGGCAGATCGTGCAGTGGTCGGCGACGTCGTCGAACTCGGCGAAGTGGTTGGCGGACACGCCGCGCCGGGTCTGCTCCTCGTAGAGAAAGGCCTCGATCAGTAGCGAGGTCGCCAGGATCTTGTTGCGCGGGCTATAGAGCAAGTTGGCGCGCGGCACGTGGGTATTACACACCGGCTTGCATTTGCCGCAACGCAGGCAGTCCTTGATCGCCTCGGCAATCGCCCCGATCTCGGACTGCTCCATGATCAGGGACTCGAGCTCCAGCAGATTGAAGCTCGGGGTGTAGGCGTTGCGTAGATCCGCGCCGGGCAGGAGCTTGCCGCGGTTGAAGCGGCCCTCGGGGTCCACCGCCTGCTTGTAGCGGGCGAATTCGGCGAGCGCCTCGGGGGACAGGAATTCCAGCTTGGTGATGCCGATGCCGTGCTCTCCCGAGATCACCCCGCCGAGCGACTCGGCCAAGCGCATGATGCGGGCGACCACCTGATTGGCCGTCTTGAGCATCGCATAGTCGTCCGAGTTGACCGGGATGTTGGTGTGCACGTTGCCATCCCCCGCGTGCATGTGCAGGGCGACGAAGACCCGCCGCTTGAGCACCTGGGCGTGGATACGCGTGCACTCCGCCAACACCGGCTCGTACTCGCGGCCGGTGAAGATCTGGCGCAATTCGGCGCGCACCTCGCGCTTCCAGGACACGCGCAGGCTCTTGTCCTGCAATGCACGGAATACGGTCTTTTCGCCCGCCAAAACGATGGGGCGGCCGTCCAGGCCACAGGCGTCGGCCGGCAGCGGGACGTCCAGGTCGGCGAGATAGCCCTGCCAGCGCGCACGCACCCGCGCGATGAGTTCCAGGGCTTGGGCGCGACGTGCCTCGGTGAGCTGGGGGTCGGCACGCACCTCTTCGTCCTCGGCCACCGGCAGTGGCCCGCGCAGGAAGTCTTCCAGGGCGTTGAGTAGGTCGAGCTTGTTGGCAATGGACAGCTCGATGTTGATGCGCTCCACCCCGTCGGTGTAGTCGGCCAGACGCTCCAGCGGGATGACCACGTCCTCGTTGATCTTGAAGGCGTTGGTGTGGGCGGCGATGGCCGCGGTGCGGGCGCGGTCGAGCCAGAACTTGCGTCGCTGGGCGGGATCGGCGGCGATGAAGCCCTCGCCGCTGCGCGCACGCGCAAGCCGAACCACGTGCTCGGCGGCCGCCTCGACCGCCGCGACATCGTCGCCCACCACATCGGCCAAAAGCACCATGTCGGGCCGTGCGCTGCGCTGGGCCTTGGTGGCATAGCCCACTGCCTTGACGTAACGCGCGTCGAGGTGCTCCAGCCCCGCGAGCATCACACCGCCGGGACGCGCGTCGAGGTAGCGCTTGACCTCGACGATGGCCGGCACCGCCTGGTGTGCGCTGCCGAAGAACTCCAGGCAGACGGTACGCCCGTGCGCCGGCATGCGATGCAGGACGAAGGTGGCCTGGGTGATGATCCCGTCGCAGCCCTCTTTCTGGATGCCGGGCAGTCCCGCGAGAAACTTGTCGGTGACGTCCTTGCCCAGGCCTGCCTTGCGGAAGCGCTGGCCCGGGATCTCCAAGACCTCGGGCGCGCCCTTGGAACGGCCGTCGGCATGGTAGCGGCGGATCTCGAAGCGCGCCGTGGCCACCTCGTGGATCTTGCCCAAGTTGTGGTCGAGGCGGGTGACCGTAAGCCAGTCGGCGTCTGGGGTGACCATCTTCCATTCCACCAGGTTGTCCACCGCCGTGCCCCACAGCACCGCCTTTTTGCCGCCTGCGTTCATGGCCACGTTGCCGCCGATGGTGGAGGCGTCGGCCGAGGTCGGATCGACGGCGAAGACGAGCCCCGCCGCTTCCGCCGCCTCCATCACTCGCCGGGTAACCGCCCCGGCCCCACAGGTGATGACCGGAGTGGGTTCGCTGTGGCCGGGCAAAACACGCGACTCGATGGGGGAGAGCCAATCCAGCTTCTCGGTGTTGATCACTGCCGTCAGCGGCGTGAGCGGCACGGCCCCGCCGGTGTAGCCCGTGCCACCACCACGCGGGATGATGGTCAGCCCCAACTCGATACAGCCGGCCACCAGGGGCGGGATCTCCGCCTCGCGGTCGGGGGTCAGCACGACGAAGGGATACTCCACGCGCCAGTCGGTGGCATCAGTCACATGTGAGACGCGGGCGAAACCGTCGAAGGCGATGTTGTCGGCCCGGGTGTAGCGAGACAGACGCCGCAGCACCGCCTCGCGCAGCCTGCGGGTGGTCGCGAAGCGGCCCTCGAACTCGTCCACCGCCGCCTGGGCCAGGGCCAGCAGACGGCCGACCTTTTCGTTGCCCTGGCGGCGTTTCTCGATCTCGCTCAACCGATGTCGCAAGGCCTCGACGAGCAGGCGTTGGCGCCGGGCATCGCGCAGCAGGTCGTCCTCCAGATATGGGTTGCGGGACACCACCCAGATGTCGCCCAACACCTCGAACAACATGCGCGCCGAGCGGCCGGTGCGCCGCTCGTGCCGCAGCTCATCGACCAGGCGCCAGCCCTCCTCGCCCAGGATGCGCAGGACGATCTCCCGATCCGAAAAAGAGGTGTAGTTGTAGGGGATCTCGCGGATACGCTCGGTCATCGGGATTGGGGCGAATGAGGGAGAAGGGCCTATGCATTCTATCCGGCCGGGCGGCAGGCCCCCAACTGTAACCCCAAGGTGACAGGGGTCGCATCCAACCATCCAAGGCTGGGACATCTGCCGTCGGCGGGTATATGAGGCAATGCTAAACTAACCGTCGCAAAAGAACTCTAAGACAAAGACATGATCGGCCTGCTCGTTGTTGCCCATGGACGCCTTGGCGAGTCGCTGATCGACTGCGCCACCTATATGCTCGGCAAACGTCCGGAACACCTCCTCTCGCTCGACCTGTCGAGCGAGAGTGATCCCGAGCGCCTGCTCGCCCGCGCACGAGAGAAAATCGCACAGTTGGACGAGGGCGACGGTGTCCTGATATTGGCCGACATCTACGGCGCCACGCCCTGCAATACGGTCTGCCGACTGGTGACCCCGGGTCGGGTGGAGGCCGTGGCCGGTGCGAGCGTCCCCATGCTTCTCAAGGCCATCACCTACCGCCGCGAGCCGCTCGCCCAGCTGGCCGACCGTGTGGTACGGGGGGCGCGCGAGGGTGCCTTCCACATCCATACGGAAACCGCCGATGCTGGAACGTGAGGTCCAGATCGTCAACAAGCTGGGACTGCATGCCCGCGCCTCGGCCAAACTGACGCAGACCGCCGCCCGCTTTGCCTCGGATGTCTGGCTGGCACGCGGCGACCGTCGTGTCAATGGCAAAAGCATCATGGGGGTGATGATGCTCGCCGCAGCCAAGGGCACGACCTTGAAGCTCACGGTCGACGGCCCAGACGAACAGGAGGCCATGGCGGCACTCACCACGCTGATCGCCGACAAATTCGGAGAGGAACAATGAGTGCAATGACGGCATATTGAGCGGGCGGGGCTAAAATCCGCACCACCGCGAATACCTCACCCCTCACCTCCAACGCCTCACTCCTCACCCGCACATGTCCTTCACCCTGCACGGCATCGGCGTGTCCGGCGGTTACGCCATCGGTCGGGCCCAGCTCTTTTCCCATGATCGGCTGGAGGCCCCGCACTACGTCCTGCGCCGGGAAGACATCAAGGGTGAGATCGCCCGTTTCGAGGAGGCGGTGGCCCGCGTACGGGCGGAACTGATCCATCTCCAGGAACACCTGCCCGAGCACGCCCCGGCGGAGCTCTCGGCCTTTCTCGACGTGCACCGTCTGATCCTGGAGGACGCCATGCTCTCCGAGGCACCCAAGCGCCGCATCGAGGAAGGACGCTGCAACGCGGAGTGGGCCCTGGCGCAGCAGACTCAGGCCTTGATCGACCAATTCGAGGCCATGGAAGACCCTTACCTGCGCGAGCGCAAACACGACGTGCGCCAGGTGAGCGAACGCATCATGAAGGCCCTCATGGGCCATCCCAGCCAGGCGCCGGTGAAGACCGCCGGCGAGGAGGCGAGCGTGCTGGTGGCGCACGACCTCTCGCCCAGCGACATGGTGCTGTTCAAGCGGCAGCACTATGCCGCCTTCATCACCGACTTGGGCGGCGCCACCTCGCATACGGCGATCCTCGCCCGCAGCCTCAACATCCCGGCGGTGATGGCCCTACACAACGCCCGCGCGCTGATCCGCGAGGGCGATGTCCTGGTGGTCGATGGCGTGAACGGGGTGGTCATCGTCGACCCCGATGCCGTCATCCTGGAGGAGTATCGTATCCGCCAGGACCAGTGGCGACTGGAGCAGCTCAAGCTCAAGCGGCTCAAGAAAAGCCCCACCACGACGCTGGACGGCACGCCCGTCGAGCTTTTGGCCAACATCGACCTGCCGCAGGACGTCGAGGAGGCGCTCAAACAGAACGCCGTCGGCATCGGCCTGTTCCGCAGCGAGTTCCTTTACATGAACCGCGACGACCTGCCCGACGAGGACGAGCAGTTCGAGGCCTACCGCCAGGTGGTCGAGGCGATGAAGGGACGGCCGGTGGTCATCCGCACCCTGGACCTCGGTGCCGACAAGCGCCTGCCCTGGCTCAAGCGCGAGAGCGTGAATCCGGCGCTGGGCCTGCGCGCCATCCGCCTATGTCTGTCGGAGCCGCACATCTTCCTCGCCCAGGTACGCGCCCTGCTGCGCGCCAGCCACTACGGGGATCTACGCATCCTGCTACCCATGCTGGCCAACTTGAAGGAGCTCGAGCAGTCCCTGGCGCTCATCGAGATGGCCAAGGCGTCGCTGGACATCGCCCACATCCCCTACAAGCGCAACACCCCCATCGGCGGCATGATCGAGGTGCCGGCCGCGGCCCTGGCCGCCGAGTGGTTCGCCCGCCGGCTCGACTTCCTATCCATCGGCACCAACGACCTGATCCAGTACACCCTGGCCATCGACCGTACCGACGACAGTGTGGCCCACCTCTACGACCCCCTGCACCCGGCGGTGCTCAAGCTCATCCATTATACCTTGCGCGTCGGCACCCGTTTGCAAAAGCCGGTGGCGGTGTGCGGTGAGATGGCCGGCGACCCGCGCATGACCAAGCTCCTGCTGGGCCTGGGGCTACGCAGTTTCTCCATGCACCCGGCGCATCTGCTGCGCGTCAAGCAGCAGATCCTGGGCAGTAACTTAGCCGAGATCGCGCCCCTCGCTGCCCGTCTGCTGCGCGCCGGCCAACCGGAGCGCATCCAGTCTTGGCTTGAGCGTTTGAACCGTTAGA